>DAOQNB010000516.1:0-5070 GCA_035335845.1 Acidobacteriota bacterium
CCTGTCAGTGATCAACCCAACGATCAAAGATGGAGTGATGACGGTGGGGATCACGCTGGCTGAAAAGTCGAGTCCGCTTCTGAAATCAAATCTGCGGGTGGATGCGCTCATCGTGACTGACCGCAAAAGTCAGACTTTAAAAGTCCGGAAAGGTGTTTTTGCTGCGACCGATGGTATTGAGTCCGTTTTTGTTGTTCGCGGAAATCGGCTGGTGAAACAACAGGTCAAGTTTGGAATTTCGGGGTTTGACACCCTCGAAGTGCTATCCGGCCTGGTCGAGGGCGATGAAGTCGTGATTTCAGATATGAAGGAGTACCAGCAC
Source organism: Acidobacteriota bacterium (assembly GCA_035335845.1). GTDB lineage: Bacteria > Acidobacteriota > Blastocatellia > Chloracidobacteriales > Chloracidobacteriaceae > JACQXX01. The sequence continues at coordinate 323 of DAOQNB010000516.1, forward strand.
ATGCGTGACATCCAAATTCGGTAGTTGTCAGCACCAGTGCCTGAACTGATCAAACGGCAAATAGAAAAAAGGGAGAACCATATGATCCAGCTTGAAAATATCGAAAAAATCTATCGAACCGAAACGGTTGAAACCCTGGCCCTGGCCAATATCAACCTGAATATCAACCAGGGGGAATTCATCTCGATTATGGGGCCGTCCGGTTCGGGAAAAAGTACCTTGCTCAATGTGATGGGCCTTCTGGACGCTCCGTCAGGCGGGAAAGTAACGCTCAATGGGCGGTTTATTACCTCGTATCGTGACCGCGACCTGGCATCAATGCGCAACGAGGAAATCGGATTTATTTTCCAGACCTTCCACCTGATCAATGATTTAAGCGTGGTGGACAACGTCGAACTACCGCTCATTTACCGCAAAATGTCAGGCGCCGAACGCCGCCAGCGGGCACTGACGGCACTTGACCGGGTTGGATTGTCGGCGCGCACACATCACTTTCCTTCGCAGCTTTCTGGCGGCCAGCAGCAGCGTGTTGCCATTGCCCGTGCGATTGTCGGCAACCCGAAAATCCTGCTCGCTGATGAACCCACCGGAAACCTGGACAGCCAGATGGGTGACGAAGTGATGTCCATTCTCAAACAGCTCAATAGTTTGGAAAAAACCACCGTCGTGATGGTCACTCACGATCAGCGACAGGCTGAAAAAACACAGCGCATCGTGCGTCTGTTTGATGGCCGTCAGGTGTTTTGATGTGGCGTGCGGCGGCTTGACGCCGCTTTTGAAGAGGGAATTGGTATGCTCAAAAACTATATAAAAACGGCATTCAAAGTGCTGCTTCGGCGCAAGTTTTTTACTTTCATCAGCTTATTTGGAATTAGCTTTACCCTGGTCGTGCTGATGGTCATCACGGCGATGGTGGATTACCTGGTGGCGCCAATGGCGCCTGACACCAAAGCAGATCGAGTACTGGGAATTTACTTTTCTCAGATGACGGGCCCGGAATCTCAATCCACCAGCCCTGCCGGGTACAAACTCCTCGATACATATGCCCGAAACCTGCCACACGTCGAATCCTTTTCGATTTGCACCATGATGCAACTGGTTAATGGATTTCCAAATGGCGATAAAGTGCAGGCGTTTCTCAAGCGGACGGATGGAAACTATTGGCGAATCTTTGATTTTCAGTTTCTCGAAGGCGGACCGTTTTTGGAAGAAGACAACCAGAAGGCAAATTTTGTAGCCGTGATCAATGACGCCACCCGGCAAAAGTTTTTTGGTAATACCACCGCGATTGGCAAAACGATAGAACTCGACGGTCAGCGATTCCGCGTGGTCGGAGTCGTTACCAATGTGCCAATTACCCGCCTCGCTCCTTTTTCTGATGTCTGGGTGCCGCTGAACACAGCCAAATCTGATAGCTATCGAAATGAACTGATGGGTGGTCACACCGGGGTGATTCTGGCCGAAAATGCCGCTGCCATTCCTCTGATAAAAGCCGAATTTGATACCCGGGTTCAATCGGTTGAGATCCCAGACCCGAAACGATATACCGAATTTCTCAGCCGGGCGGAAACATTGTGGGAATTTGTTGCCCGGACCTTGACGGGGGACGCTTCCTCACGCGCCACCATGAAACTCCTGGTGGGCGCCTTGAGCTTTATGTTTCTGTTTATGTTGTTGCCGGCCATTAACTTAATCAACATCACTGTCAGTCGCATCTTAGAGCGCTCAAGTGAGATCGGAGTCCGCAAAGCGTTTGGTGCTTCATCTATGACACTCATCGGCCAGTTTGTCGTGGAAAACGTGATCCTGACGCTGGTGGGCGGAGTGCTGGGGCTGGTTGGCTCGTGGCTGGTATTGCGTGGTATCTCGGAAAGCGGGCTGATCCCCTATGCCCAGTATCAAATCAACTGGCGGGTTTTTCTGTATGGGCTGGGGCTGGCGCTGGTCTTCGGGGTGTTTTCCGGGGTGTATCCAGCCTGGAAAATGTCACGTCTCCATCCGGTTGAAGCCCTCAAGGGAGGTGTCCGATGATCAAGCAGCTTTTTAAACTCACCTGGAATCGGAAGCGGGCCAACCTGCTGATTTCAATTGAAATATTTATTTCTTTCCTGGTGTTGTTTGCCGTGGTGCTGATGGCCGGGGTTTATATCTATAATTACCTGCAGCCATTGGGGTTTGAGTATGACAATGTGGTGTGCGTATCAGTTGATACCTCAGCTCGTTCCCATGATGCGAAAAGTAATGCCGCCGAGCGCGAACTCTTCAAGCAGCTTCAACTATCAGCTCAGTCACTGGGTGAAGTCGAAAGCGTGGCGCTGTCCAATGTTGATCCGTTTGGCAATAGTCAGAATGTCTCGGGCTTTGAACGCAACGGGAGGGAAATCCAGTACAGTCTGAGTCGGGTTACAGATAGATATAAGGATGTGATGCGGTTGCAACTCGTTGCTGGGCGCTGGTTTAGCCGTGAAGACGATGGATCGAAATTTCAGCCGGTCGTTATCAGCCAGCGTCTGGCGCGTGAGGGATTTGGCACTGAAAATCCAATTGGGAAAGCGATTGAGAAACACAAAGACGGCACTGAATTGCGGGTGATTGGGATTTTCTCGGATTTTCGTCAGGACGGAGAGTTGTCCCCACTGGAGAACTATGCTTTTTTTCGGCAGGATGAAGCCAAAGAAGATGGCTTTCCACTGACGATTTTTCTGATTCGCCTCCGGCCTGGAACTCCAAGAGCCTTTGAAGAAAAACTCATTACTCAATTTCAATCGGTTGCCAAAGAATGGTCATTTGAGGCCCAGTTTCTCGCCGATATGCGAGAATCAAAAATGAAAATGTACCTGGTCCCTCTGGCAGCAGCCGGCTCAATTGTGACGTTTTTAATGCTGATGGTGGCGTTAGGATTGATTGGCGTGTTATGGCAAAGCGTAACCCGGCGAACCCGCGAAATTGGCGTCCGACGCGCCTTTGGTGCCACGGCGGGAAATGTCTATCTGCAGATTTTGGGCGAACTCCTTGCCGTGACCACGGTTTCACTGGTGGCTGGAACCGCTGTGGTCGGGCAATTGCCGCTGATTGACATTTTTGGGTTTATTCAAGGTAAAGTATTTGTTTACAGCTTGTTAGCATCAATTGGAATAATGTATCTTCTGACGCTGATATGCGGTCTGTATCCAAGCTGGATTGCCACGCGGGTACATCCGTCACAGGCGCTACATTATGACTAAAGAATGAAGAACCGGGTTCCGGGTTCCGCGCTTCCGGGTTCCGCGCTTCCGGGTTCCGCGCTTCCGGGTTTTCGAAACAAAGCACCCGGCATCAGGGTTTTCTTCATTCTCAATTCTTCATTCTTCATTCTTCAGTCTTAAACCCTTCGCCCTAAAATATGATTCTGATTGTTGACGATGATCGTTCCATCACCACTTCACTTGGGCTGTTGCTCAAACAGGCCGGGTATGCTTCGCAAGGTGTCGCCTCGCCGGCGGAGGCACTGGAACGTCTGGCACAGCAGGAATATCAGCTTGTGATTCAAGACATGAATTTCTCCCGAAAAACAACCGGGGAGGAAGGGTTGGCGCTGCTGCGGGAAATTAAGACTCGACGTCCGGGGCTGCCCGTCATCTTGATCACTGCCTGGGGGTCAATTCAGCTTGCGGTGGAGGGAATGCGGGCGGGCGCTGCCGATTTTTTAACCAAACCCTGGACCCATCAGCAGGTGCTCCAGGCAGTCAAAACCGCGCTTGGGCTGGCGGCAGTTTCGGTGCGAACTCCCGAACGGGTTCCGACCCGCGACGAACTGGATGCCCAGTATGATTTTCACGACTTGATCGGACAGGATGCGAAATTACTTCGCATTCTGGACCTGGTCGGTCGGGTCAGTGCTACGGATGCTTCGGCTCTGATCACTGGTGAAAGCGGGACCGGTAAAGAACTGATTGCCGAAGCCATCCACCGCAACAGTCGCCGCCGAAATGCCGCGTTTGTGAAAGTCAATTTGGGTGGGGTTGCGGCCAGTTTGTTTGAAAGCGAGATGTTTGGGCACGTTCGCGGCGCCTTTACCGATGCGCGAACTGATCGGAAAGGCCGCTTTGAAATGGCCAATGGCGGAACGATATTCCTGGATGAGATTGGGGATTTGGATCCAAACTCACAGGTGAAAATGCTGCGGGTCCTGCAGGATCGAACCTATGAAGTGCTGGGTTCGAGCGTGACCCGCACGGTGGATGTGCGGGTGATTTCAGCCACCAATCGAAACCTGCCGGAACTGGTCGAAACCGGGGCTTTTCGGGAAGACCTGCTCTATCGGCTCAACTTAATTGCGATTCACCTGCCGGCGCTACGTGAACGACCATCAGATATTCCATTGCTTGCCCGGCATTTTGTCCAAAGTATGGCCCGTGTCTATCGTCGGAGTGAACTTTCGATCAGCGATGGGGCCTTAAACTGGCTTCAAACTTTGAACTGGCCAGGAAATATCCGTCAGTTAAAGCAATTGCTGGAACGAACCATTTTGATTACCTCAAAAGACACACTCGAAGTCGAGGATTTTATGGTTCCGGTTCAGATGGAATCCAAAGAGAAGGGAAAAACGACGTTACCCGAAGTTGGATCAATGACGCTCGACGACATCGAAAAAGCCATGATTTTAAAGACTCTCAAGCACCATAGCGGCAACCTGACCAAAGTCGCTGAGGCGCTTGGGTTAAGCCGGCCAGCGCTCTATCGAAGGCTCGAAAAATTTGGCATTCAGG
>DAOQNB010000517.1:0-5069 GCA_035335845.1 Acidobacteriota bacterium
CAAGCACCAAGCACCAAGCCATTTCTTCATTCTTCATTCTTCATTCGGCTAGGGTTCGGCTGGGGTGTCCGGTTTGGCTTCATTCCGGGAGCGAACATAGGGTTTTTTCAACCATTCTTTGGCTCGATCTTGCGAGTCAAAAACGTTTTTACGCGATAACACTTTATTATAATGAGCCACCGCCTCCTGGCGCTTGCTCAAAAGATCATTGATCTGACCAAGCTTGAGATGAGAGAGCGTCACCAGGTCGGCGTTGGCATTTTTGAAAGCAATCACGGCAGCATAGTGTTCAGCCGCATCGGCATCGCGATCCTGTGCGGCTAAGGCTTCGGCAAACTGGTACTCGATTAAATCGCGTGAGGTGGCAGTTCGAGGATCAGCCAGTAATTCGGCAAACAATTTCGAACTTTCATCATACTTTCCAAGTCGAATCAGAGCATCGGCGGTCTCCATTTTGACCAGATAGTTCGCTGGGTATTTCTTCCCAAGGACTTCAAGTTGCCGGAGCGCGTCCGCATAGCGTTTTTCGCGCTTATACAATGCAGTTAAAATCACGCGGGCATCATCCGGGACATATGTTCCCTGCTCAGTGACCTGTTCGAGCAAGGCCAGCCCTTTTTTCTTTGAACCGCGAAACCCTCCCATCGCCGCCAGCACTTTGACCGGCAGTGGGAGCGACCCAACGACATAGTTGTACATGCCAATGGTCAAATTGGCATCCATACACTTCGGGTCCAGTTCGAGGACTTTGCGATGCAGGTCTACGGATTTATCTCCGTTTTTGAGGGCTGAAATAAATGACCGGGCGACGGTGGCTTCATATGCCGCAAGGACACCATGGGCAGCACCAAGGAAATACAACGTCTGCGTGTCGTTTGGTGTTGTTTTGAGCCGGGCTTCAGCTTTGGCAATGGCTTTGGCCAGCAGGTCGCGAAATTCTTTATCAAATTTAGGGTCTATGGTTTCCTTGGTTTCTGAATAAAACGAATCGTCATTATAAACACCGATTTGCAGGCGACGGCTTTTGTTGAGTTGTTCCAGCCAGAGGGCATTGGCCACATACAAATAGCCGGCGGGTTTTTCCGGGTCAAGTTCGATCATCTGGCGGAAGTCTTTTTTCGCGGTGGCATAGTCAATGTTGTACACCGCAGTAAAGCCTTCCAGCCGGAGTCGGTCAAATTCAGCCAGGGTTGACCCAGTGGGTGACGACGTGGCTTCAGTCGTGGATGCTGGCGCGCCAGATTGAGATGCAGTAGGTGAGTTTTGTGCGACAACAGCCGTTGAAAACAGGAGGACCACAAACAAGCTCAGTGACAAGAGTTTCATAATGTTTGAAATCGCCTTTTGGTCAAAGCAATGTGGAATTGTAGAAAAGGACAACCGTGTTCTGGTTGATGACATCAGACCTGGGTTTTCAACACGAATGATGCATGAGGCATAATGAGTTGTGACAATGCCATCTGCCTGAAAAACAGATAGTTAGCTCTCTGGTCATTCATCATTCACTCCTCATCATTGGTCTCAATCCAGTTTCACCCAAGAAAAATCATGGAAAAATCAGACTTCAAAGATGCGAAACGTCAGCTTGCGGGGTTAACCGCACCACTTGAACGCCGGGCAATTCAGTTTTGTGTACAAAAATTGCCGGCCTGGGTTAATTCTGATCACCTGTCGCTGCTGGGGTTTCTGGCCCTGGTCGGTGCCGGCGCCCTGTATTCGATCAGTAAATCAAACCCGGTGCTCTATCTCACCCTGGTCAACGTCTGCCTGTTACTCAACTGGTTTGGTGACAGTTTGGACGGATCACTGGCTCGATACCGGCAAAAACAACGTCCACGATATGGGTTTTATGTTGATCACATCATCGACACGATTGGTTTTTTCTTCTTAATTGGCGGAATGGCAGTTTCGGGGTATATGAGCGAACGCGTCGCTTTTGGGTTGCTTACGGTCTACTACATGCTGATGATCAACTCGAACCTTTCAGCATATACTTTAAGTAAATTCAATGTCTCCTATGGGTTATTTGGCCCGACCGAACTGCGGATTGTGCTCGCCATTGGAAATTTCTTCTTGATCACACATCCCTTCTCAACCATTTTGGGCCACAAATACCTGCTCTATGATGTGGGTGGGGTATGCAGCATCATCGGCATGGGGATCACATTCCTGATCGCAGTGCTCAAAAATATCGTGACCCTCTATAATCTGGAGCGTGTGTGATGGTTGAAAGTGACCTGTCTCCCCGTGAAACCCTGAAGTCACTTGGCTGGCACTGGTTAAAATTCAATGCCGTCGGCGCGGTCGGAATGGCGCTCCAAACGCTGATGCTTGAAATATTGTCCCACTGGTTTGGCCTGCGGTCATCGGTCGCCATGGTCATCGCCGTTGAACTGGCAGTGATTCACAACTTCTTCTGGCATGAGAAATGGACCTGGAGCGACCGACCAAGCCTGACCTGGAAGGATCGCCTGCTCCGCTGTGTTAACTTCAACTTGACCAATGGATTGGTATCCATCCTGGGGGCAATTGTGTTTATGGAGTTGCTGCACGAAAGACTGCATCTCCCTGTCCAACTGGTTAATTTGATCTCAATTATCGCCTGCTCATTGATCAATTTCCTGCTTTCCAACCACCTTGTCTTCCGCAAACATCTAAAAGAAGAGTGAAGGAGCGAAGTAGAAGCGAGTCGTGAGTAGCAAGGTAGTCAGGTAAGCTCATCATTTGAAAGAGGTAGCTGGTTACTTCTCATAACAATTGATTGACCACTCACCCCTCACTCTTCACGACTCGCTCCTTACAATCTATGTTTTCCGTTCACATCATCGAACTTTCCCACAGTCCAGGTGACGATGAAGATCGCACCAGCCTGGCATTCCACGGTTTTGAAACCGCTCAACAGGCACAGGAATTTGCCCGGCGATGGCTCCGGGACTCGCTGGAGGAGTTGCGGCGACCACATCAATCAGCGGCGGCACTCCGGCAGGCATTCTTCCTGTTTGGTGAGAGTGCCGATGTACCTGAAATCGGATATTCGGCAATTTCAGAGCTTGACGCCTTTATTCAACATCCAGCGACGCCAGATGAACGCAACTGGAAGGCCCTCCGCCCACCTCAATAAGTACCTTACCGAAGATTTCCAGACATCTTAACCACGGAAAACACGGAAAACACGGAAAACAATCAACCAGGTACCAAGCCCAATATCTCAGAAAATTTATCGCAAGGTACTTAAGTGTCAGCCTGTCACTTTGTCATTCTGTCACTCTGTCATCTTCTCACCCTGTCACCTTATCAACTCTGACCAATTTTTCACTGATCAACCGTTGATTGATCAGAGAAGGGATCGTGGGCTGAGTCACTGTTTTTTGCGGCATTCTTCAAAAAAATCGCAGGCAAAAAGCCGTCAATCTATGGCACTGTTGAAGGAACTCGTCTGATCCAGATCGTCATACTCAGCCCTTCTTTTTCTGATCGCCCTGATGTTCCTGCCCCTTATTCTAAACGCTTCACATTAAACGGACATGCGCCCATGACTGACCGACGCGGACTTCGCAGTGTGCCGACAACCCAGGCGGCTCAAGCTGGAGAACTGGAAGATTTTGAACTGGTTCGGCAGTTCAAATATGACCAGGACGCTCAGGCATTTGAGCAACTTTTCCGGCGTCATCAACAATATGTTTCTCACCTGTGCCTGTCGTTGCTTCGCTCGCGGGCGGAAGCCGAAGATGCACTCCAGGAAATATTTATTAAAGTCTATCGCGGGCTCAACACCTTTGAACCCAAAGTGACGTTTCGTGGCTGGCTGTACCGCATCACGGTCAACCACTGTCGGGATTTACTGGATCAACGCGCCCGTCGGGCCGAAGATTCCGAAGAGGAAACCCTGCATACGCTCGTGACTTACCCTAAACAGGAAGCCAGCGTGATTGCCTCCATGATGACCGAAGCCGCACTCGACCGGCTCAAACCCGAATATCGAGTGGCGTTTGTGTTGCAGGCAGTTGAAGGCCACTCGATTGCCGAAGTTGCCCAATTGCTTGGAATTGGATTTGAAGCCGCTGCCAGCCGATTGCGTCGGGCTTACCAGCAGTTTATTGATGCATATCAGGCGATTAACCCCAAAGATTGACTTATGAAACGAACTCTACCCACCCCTGAATGTGCTGCGCTTGGCGACCTGCTGATTGCATTCTCGGTTGATGAACTTGACCCGGAACGCAAGGCGCAAGTCCAGATGCACCTTGATCTTTGTGCCCGGTGCCGCGAGGAACTGGCCGAATTTAAGCAGGCTGCCCAACTGGCGGAATCACTCCAGCTTACCAGCCCGGTTGTAGATCGGTATCCGGAATTTTTGCGCCGCCTGGCCGCGTCTGAATCCAAACCTTCGTCACAGGCCTTGCTTCCACTGACTGAACTCTCGGCTCTGGATGCAGAACCAGGATCAATCCCTCTCACTGAGGGCGGATTTGCCGCGGTGGTGCCCATTTTTGGCCGCCGTCTGGCCGTGCGAACCGGATTTCAACGCGGGTTTGATTTGACACTTCAGGGTCGTGGCGGAAATCAATTGTTACGGATCTCAGCCGCGTCTCTGACCCGAGTCGCGACGGTGGCTGCCGGATTTAGTGCCGTGGCGGCCCTGGCGGTTGTGGTCATGATTCTGACGATTTCTCCAGGTCTGTGGCGAACACCCAGCCCGCCTCCGCCCGGCGGAGGTGGTATCCTGGGAGGCATAGAACCTGATTCAGTGATCCCCAGGGTTAAGGCGGTTGGGATTCGACCACCGCTGGTCTCAAGTTCAACCGAGACTTTGACGTTGATGGCCTGGAATGCTAACGGCAAAGTCCAGGCCCAGTTTGTAACCAACAACCAACTGACAGGACAACCGATTGATTTAAGACTCCAACCTGAAAAACAAACCAAATCAGCACAGGGGTTTGAAAATACCCCAGCGATAGCAACTGACGGCACCGGATTTCTGGTGATAAGTGAACTGGACATGGGAATTTGCGCCTGGCGGCTCAATCCGGGAACAACTGGCAGCGATGTGTATCCGATTACCCTCACCC
>DAOQNB010000518.1:0-5065 GCA_035335845.1 Acidobacteriota bacterium
GATGTCTCCGTTATCCACAACCGGACTCACCCCACAGACGGCCCTGCGCTCAACGGCGGCCCGATCCCAGGAGCTTCAATCCGGCCAGCCCCGGCACCTTGACCACTCAGTCTCGCCTCAGCGTCAACTTCGCCCTGAAAACAGCCGGCGGGTTGGTCGCCAGGTGGTCATCCAGGTGCCGCCTTCGTCGCGCCCGGCACGCCTTCAAACCGTTTCAGTCACGTACCGAACCACGGCTTCAGCGGCACCAATCCGCTCAGAAGTCGAATTTTCTTCGGGCAAAAAAGCGTTTCCGGCTACGATTGATACGCTGAGTCGGGAATCCGTTCCATTACAAAAGTCCCTGCCACCAAACTGGGTCACGGGCAAGAAAAATATTGACCCGATTATTCACCAAATCAGTCAGGAACACCGGCTGGATCCATTTCTGGTGGCGGCTGTTATCCGTCAGGAATCTGGTTTTAAACAATATGCCCTCTCAAACAAAGGCGCCTCGGGGTATATGCAATTGATGCCCGGCACGTTTCATCGCTTTGGAGGGCGTGGAAAAAATATTTTTGACCCGGTTGCCAATATTCGCGCCGGTGTGGCCTACCTGCGATTTTTAAGTGACCGATACAACGGGAACGTGGATAAAGTCCTGGCTGGATATAACTCTGGCGAAGGGAATGTTGATAAATACGGCGGCATCCCTCCGTTTAAAGAAACAAGGAATTTTGTCGCCTCCGTCAAACAACACTATCGTCAATTTGTGGCGCTGGCACAATCGGCAGCCACGCAGTCAGAAGTGGCAATGCGGTAATCGCCAGGCTGCAGTTGTGATCTTGATGCCGACACGTAACACAAGAATGGCCACGGGAAAAACCCGTGGCCGTTCTTTTTGGGCAGATAAACTCAGATCATGGTTGGGGTCCGGGTATCGGGGCCGATGCGCCAGGGGAAGAAACCTGGCCTGCCCGATCAGGACTGCATTTCGACCACTGATACTTGAAATGGATGACCAGCACAGGCAAATGAAGCCAGACAGATGAGCTGGTCCCTGGATGCAAAGCCATTCTTGTCACTGATCGTGACGTTGGTTTGGACCATCGGCAGCGAAAGCAAACTGGGGCCGGGCAGGATCGGTTTGAGATTGCCACTGATCATATTGGTGAGTTCACCAACCACATCCCCGAGTTCGTCGTCAGTTATAGACTCGGGTGAGCACTCAAAAATTCTGGCTGCAAAGGTTCGTGCCACCGTGACCGGGCAATGCAAACAGATGCTGCCATTCCATTTGCCGGTAATGTGAACCACACCGGTGAGGACGGGTTCGCTCAAGACAGAATTGTCGGCGACGGGTTTGGTTTCGAGATCAAATCCTAAAACTGCTGACCAGATACTTTCGGTGATGGTGGTAATTTCGGCGTTCATTGGGATGTACCGTTTCATAAGGTTTGGGGCAACGATTGCAAGGTTCAGGTCTATTGGCCTGGAACAGGCCGGTTTTTTCTGGTGCGCGATGCCCCAACCATCACGGTTACAAAGGCGATAGCGCGACTTTTTCCTTACCGGGGTTTGATTTGGTAATAGGAAGTTTGCTCAAACTGGTTGCGAACAAACGAATCATCGAGGTTTAAAGTGGTTTCGGCAGTTCCCAAAAACAAAACGCCGTCCGATTTTAACCGCCTTCGGGTTTTTTCAAGAATTTCTTTTTTGGTTTTAATATCAAAATAAATCAGAACATTGCGCATCAGGACCAGATCAAGCATTGGAATATAGGGCCACTCTTTGGCGAGATTGATTTCCCGAAACTCAATTTGGCGGCGGAGCTGATCTGAGATTTGCCAGTCCAGGCCCTCACGGTGGAAATATTTGACCAGCATCGAGGCTGGAAGCCCCCGATTGACTTCGAGCTGGCTAAACTTTCCCTGTCGGGCACGAGCCAGAACTTCGGTTGAAATATCGCTGGCCATCAAGTACAGCTTCCAGGAGTTGAGCACCGGAAAATGTTCGCGCAAGAGCATGGCCAGCGAATATGGTTCCTGACCGGTTGAGCTGGCAGCACACCAGATAGACAGCGTTTTCTCAGCCGCCCGCCGGGCAATAAGTTGTGGAATCACTTCTTTTTTGAGGGCTTCAAACGGTGTGACATCCCGGAAAAAGCTGGTCTCGTTGGTTGTCATGGCTTCAACGGCGACCCGATGCAACCCGGTATTTGGCTCCAGCCGCAACCGGGTGATCAAGTCTGAAATCGAGGCGCAGCCGGTCTGATGTGCCAGTGGCGACAATCGGGCTTCGACCAGATATTCTTTGCCGGGCTCGATGACGATAGCTGATTGCTCATAAATCAGCTTTTGAATGTAAGAAAATTCAGAACTTGAAAAAGATACCATAGCAAACACATCGCCTTCAGTTTGTTGGGTTCTTTCCTGAATCGGAAAGGTTGAGCAGGCACAGCTTTTCAAAAATTATTTCTCGGGTGAAGGGTTTCATCACATATTCGTCGGCGCCGGCATTGAGCACACTGACCATCTGGCTCAACTCTGATTCGGTGGTGACCATCATCAAGCGGAGGTTGTTGTAAGCCGGGTCGGATCTCACCGCACAAACAAACTGATATCCATTCATCTCCGGCATATTCCAGTCAACCAGGGCCAGATCAATTTTTCCGACTTTGCGAAGCTGATCCAATCCATCCAACCCCTGACCAGCTTCAAAAACTTCAAACCCGAGTTCCTTCAACATTTTGGTTAAAACGGAACGAATTGCTCGTGAATCATCAATGACTAATGCGCGCATAGATCCTCGTTTTGCTCACAGAGAGTGCATTCACCAGAACCAGCGGCAGACAGGTCTGAGCCGGGAAATAACCGTCTGGTGAGATGCCAGGTTGCTGAACTGAGTGTACGGAGGCCACATCAGATGAAACGTGAAGCGGACAGGGGCTCTCACTCCACCCACTTACCCTCAGGCCCTGCGGCTGGCGCCCAGTGGCATCAACTGGGTCACCGTGTAGGTGATGGTTGAATCCAGATTTTCAGGCAACACGATTTTCTGACGGGGTTTGACCTCTGTTGTGAGGGGTGCCCGACTGGCAACACTGCCCAACATCGGGGGTGATTCGACCGCTTGCTTCAGGATTTGTCCACCGGCGGTGACAACGTCGGTTAACCCAAGCGAATGGTCAACCTCCAGGCTATTCATAATGACCGCCAGGCAGCACCGACCAAAGGCCAGTGCCGTGCTGCGAAAAAATGGATCCGCCGGGAACGGCGCATTCTGTAAGCGCATCCGAAGCGTGCCCGGCTCGATCCGAAGGTGCCGTCCGCCCGGCGTTACATAAATTTTCCCTGGATTGGCACAATCCCCGTCCTCCACCATTCGAACGGGCAACGGTGTGTCGCGCTGCAACCGGCTGGCAAAATCTCTGGTCACCCAGGCCGGGCCGTACAGCGTGATGAAAAATGCCGCCGGCAATGTTGGGGGAATTCTCCGAAACAACTCGCATATTTTTAATGACCCGTTTGTTCCTGCACCAATACAAACCCCGGCAAAAGATGGCTGGACATACGTGGCCGGTGAGTGATGGGTGGCCAACCGGGCCGGCTGAACTCCCTCAAGGCTGGCTAGCAGTTGGCTGGGTGAAATTGGTTTGGCCAGAAACTGATTGGCACCGGCTTCCAGGGCATACCGACAGCTTTCGTCGGACCCGAGCGCCGTCATAAAAAGAATTGTGGGATTGGCTGTCGGTTTTGATCGGACCTGGCGGGTCAATTCAATGCCATCCATCTTGGGCATCATCCAGTCCACAATCAACACATCAAATCCGATTTCTTTATACAGGTTCAGGGCATCCAGACCATTTGTACAGATGGTGGTCGAATACCCGGCATCGGTCAGAATCTTTTCCAGGAGTTTGGCACTGAGCACATCATCTTCAACGATGAGAATTTTCAAGTCAGCCTTTGAAAAACTGACCCTGGCTGGGGACGGGGCAGGCGCACTCAGGGCTGATTTGATACCTGATAAAATTGCTTGTGGTTGAAAAGGCTTGGCAATAAATGAAGTTGCCCCGACCTGGAGGGCATACGCCTGGGCCGGCCCTGTTTCAAGGGCGCTTAAGAGAATAATGGGCGGGCAGGGGGAAACTTTTGACCGAACCTGGCGGATCAATTCAATGCCATCCATCTCGGGCATCATCCAGTCCACCAGCAAGAGGTCAAACCGGCTTTGCTCGATCAAGTTCAATGCCGCAAGGCCGTCAGCGGCCACCGTGGTTTGGTACCCGTTCGTTTTCAAAACGATTTGTAAGAGTTGGGCGCTGAGTGGGTCGTCTTCCACAATCAGAACATGCATAGTATCTCCTTCCATCGCCACCCATTTGAATCAAAGCCTGCGTTCAAAAACACAGCCAGGCCAGGATCAGGGTTGTCTCCTGGCGCTGATGACTGTGAGTCCCTTGATCTGAAAATGGTTCAATCCTGTGGGGTTCAACCTAAATCAGTCCACACGGGATTTAAAACACTCGGGCTTGATTCCAAATTCAGACCATCGGGTTGAGCCTCGCTGAATCGCTGGCCAATTCGACGGCTTCGGATCAAACCCTGAACCCTGAGCCCAATGTGTTCCAATCTCCTGTGGTTCAACCTAGCACTTGAATTGTCGAACCAGCCGTTGTAGCTCAACCGCCATCCGGGCAAGTTCCAGTGAACTGGTGCGAATCGTGCCAGCCCCGATTGATGTCCCACGGGCGGCCTGGGCAACACCGACAATATTTTGAGCAATTTCAGCGCTGCCTTTGGCGGCTTCGTTGACATTGCGGGCAATTTCATTGGTGGTCGCCGTTTGTTCTTCGACCGCGCTGGCAATCGTGCTCTGGATGTCGTTGATCTGATTGATGATGGTGCTGATCTGGTTGATAGCGACAATCGCCCCTTTGGTATCGAAACCAATCATTGAGTTTATATAAAATTGTTCTCAAATCTTAAAATGTATGGGATTTTGAGGGTTGCGAACTGAGTCGAAATATTTCTGGTTGCAAGAACAATATTACTGGTTTATATTTCTTTCCGAACGAAGTTGA
>DAOQNB010000519.1:0-5058 GCA_035335845.1 Acidobacteriota bacterium
GTTCAGAGGTCGGGGTTCAGAGGTCGGGGTTCAGGGTTCAGGGTTCAGGGTTTAAAAGACAAAAAGGACGAAAAAGACGAAAAGGACATAAATTCGAAAACCCGGAATCTGGACCAGATGACAGAATGACCTGGTGATTTCTTTTCATCCCTCATCCCTCATCCCTCATCCCTTAAAGGACCCGGAACCCTATCTCAGGCGGTGAGACCTGTTCGGGCAGCATGGGCCTGAATTTCGGCGACAACTTTTAATCCAAGCTCGAGCGCCCGGCGTCCGGTCCGCCCATCAACTTCTGGAGTGTCTTTGGTTTGGACACACCTGACGAACTCAGCCAGTTGAGCACGTAATGGTTCGTCTTTGACAACGTCCAGAAAGTGTTCGGCAATTTGCGGATGGGGTGTGGCCAGGTTGGGAGGCCGGAGGCTCCACACGCCTACCCGCTGCTCAGTATAGTCAATCGAAACGTAGTCGTGAGGTTGGAAAAACCTGATTTTACGAACCTTTTCAGACGAGATCCGACTGGCGGTCAGATTAGCCACACATCCATTGGCAAACTCCAGCCGGGCATTGGCAATATCAATTTTGGCCGAGAGAATCGGAATTCCAACGGCATGGACTGAACTGAGCGGAGAATTGACAAACGAGGTCAGGATATCCAGGTCATGGATCATCAAATCCGTGACCACATCAATATCCAGGCTGCGCATGGTAAAGACACTCATGCGGTGGATTTCAAAAAATCGAGGGTTCTTGATGATTTTGCGAGCAGCCTGGACTGCCGGGTTAAATCGTTCCAGATGTCCAACCTGGAGCACACACCCGTTTTGCTGGGCGGTGGTGATCATTTCATCGGCTTCAGCCAGTGTGACGGCAATTGGTTTTTCAACCAGGACTGATTTTCCGGCTCGGAGCAATTCACAGGTAATCCGGCAATGATCAACGGTTGGCACGGCAATGCTGACGGCATCAACCTGGTCAATGAGTTCGTGATAGTCCTGAAAGAACGTGGTTTGATAGCTGGCTGCGATTTCTTTTCCAGCTTGTTCGCGGGTATCGCAAACACCGACCAGTGTGACATCGGGCAGCGAGGCATAAATTCGGGCGTGGTGTCTGCCTAAAAAACCAACGCCGATGACACCGACTTTAAGCATAAGTTCACTGAAGGATTGAAAAGAACCACCTGCCAGCGCAGGTGGTTTTTGACCGGATACAGGGCTTTAGAAAAAAGGGTACCGTGACTCAGAGCCGAAAATCAGACTGGTTTTTATTTCTTGGCTGGGGTGGTCGGTGCCGGTGTTGGGCTGGCCGGTGCTGGTGTCGTTCCTGCCGGTGTGGGGGTTGTCCCCGTCACCGGAGGTTGAGCCCCATCTGGAGGAGGAGGTGGCAAAAACACCACATTGCGGAAAAAGTCCCCGACATTGCCCATATATTCGTCACCGGTTTCTTTGGTAAACGAAGAGAACTTGGTCACGGCTGGGGTGGAGATTTGAGCGTGCTCCAACCCAATCGTGTCAAAAATCTTTTTGGACGATACTTTGGCTATCGGGTTATCACCACCAGAAATCACCAAAACCTTTTTGCCTTTGGTTTTTATCTTCTGTGCGGCAGCAATGGCTGATCCGGCATTGTTGTACTTTCCTTTGATATAGATATCCATCCCGGAATCAATCAATGAGTAAGCCAAATCAGATTTCAAATTAAAGACTTTACCCAATCGGTTGTGGGTAAAATCAGATGGGGAGAGTGGAGGAGAATCAATCACAATTCCCTTAACGGAATCATCATCGGCTGCCACCATCAGTGAGGCATAGGCACCGATATCAATGCCAAGTACTCCGATATTGTCTGGATCAACCAGAGGGATGCCTGCCGGGCTGATTTTACCGATATCCTTGTTGTATTTGAGCCCTTTGAATTCTTTCAGGGCATTTTGCAGGTCGGCTCTTTCCAGGGCGCCAAGGCCAGAAAATTCAGCTTTGTTGTTTCCGTGATACCGCAAATCATACATCATCACATTAAAGCCACGTTCCCACAGTCGGTATCCCAGCAAGAGCATGTCTTCGCGATTCATCCCATACCCATGGGTCAGCACAATTCCGGGTGCCCCCCCACCAAAGACCAGAACCCAGTAGTTAAACTGAGTTCCATCAGAAGAAAAGGTCTTCTTTTCCCAATACATTGACATCACTTTGGTCAATTGGGCTGGCGCTTCTTCATCAACTGCGCTTTTCGGTGGATGAGTAACGGTTTTGACGATATATCCAACCACACCACCCAGAATAATCACAAATCCCAAAACAGACGGCAGAAAGATCTTTAAAAATAACCCCCACCGTGATTTTTTTTTGCGCAACATAGGTTTTCTCCGAATTGGTTTTGTTCGCAGTTTAAGGTCAAGCGAGAATGGCAGGCAGCCGGCTAAAGTTGGAAACGTTGGGCTCAGTGCTGGGCTGAAGGCGGTGGGCTTTGGGTGTAGACGAAAAGATTGAGAACGAAACCCATTGGGGATTTCAGCCCAGGTGCCAGGTCTGCTTTCTTGAGCCCTCAGTTGTCTGCTGGTTTCCGACCCAAAAGAACGTGATCAAACCAGGCCCCACCCTTGAGTGGTTTGATTTGAATATTGATGAGACCAACGGATGTGAAGAAGTGCGTAAACTGGTCAGCCGTGTATGTGCCGCCTGACATCATATTCAATCCGAACAGCTCTGGGAATGGCGAACTTGAAGATTTTTTTGAGGCGGGGCTGGCCAACATTTCCTGAACAATGACAATTCCGCCTGGAACCAATGAATTGAGTCCTTTTTTTAAGAGTCGCTTGACCCGAGTTTCATCAAACCCATGCAGAACTCCCGAAAATAAAACGGCCTGATTTTGGGTGCCATAGGCATCATTGACAAAATCACCAGCTCGAATCTGAACCCGATCTGCCACATCCGAGCCGTTGACAAGTTCTCTGGCAACAGCCGTGATTTCTTCTGAATCAAGGACTTCGGCAATCAAGGTTGGATATTTCTGGGCCAGTCGCACTGCATAAGTGCCCGAACCCCCGCCGACATCGAGCAATCGTGTACAGTTGGAAAGATCAACCGCTGCACACAGGGCGTCGGCCTGCCCACTCATGGCGATATTATGCATGGCCAGAACCCAGGTCCGGTCGGCGCGTTGTTGTTCGGCTTCGGTGCGGGCCTCTTGAACGGCGCGTTCGAGCGGTCCGATTTCACCTTGCTTGATCAAATGATCGAGTTCACCAAAGCGGGTCCACAAGTCTCCGAAGTACTGCATCAATTCGCCCTGAAACGTCGGTTTCCCTCGCACCAGAAACGTTGAGGCCAGCGGAGAATTGCCATACGTCCCATCTGCCTCAGTCACCAGATCGAGTCGAAGGCAGGCTTGCAGGAATTTCTCAATCGAATGTTTTTGCGCTTTCAGGTGTTTGGCAAGCTGGTCACTGGTCAGTGGCTGACGTTCGAGTGCGTCAAATATTCCCAGCCGCAATGCAGCCAGCAACACACCGCTTTGCCAGAAGGCATGTCCCAACTTATACAACTGATCAACTGGAGGGGGTTTCGGCTGAGTTGCTTTTTTACCCATGGTGTCTCCGCAAATGAAGAATTGAGAATGAAGAATGAAGAATGAAGAATTGAGAATGAAGAATGAAGAATTGAGAATGAAGAATGAAGAATTGAGAATGAAGAATTGAGAATGAAGAAGATAGAGGTGGTTCGTGGATAGTACCTGGTACCTGGTACTTAGAGACTATCTCAAAACGCTAAAATAAAACCTGTTTTCAACACTTGGCCTGGCTAAATTGGTGTTTTGAGATAGTTTCTTCGTGCTTTGGAACCACTATCTTCCAAGAACCAAGAACCAGGCATTTTTTCATTCTTCATTCTCAATTCTCAATTCTTCATTTCCATTTCACTGGCGCAATTTCCAGACGCCCTGGGTGATTGACAACAGGCCGCCAAGAATGGCGTTGGCGGTCATCAGCGCATAAATCAGAAGTGAATAACTCAGTGCGGCTTCGTGACCAATACCAATTTGACCGAGCAGGTAGACCAGCAATGCCTCACGCACGCCCAGGCCATTGGGTGGGGAAATCGGGAGCATCCGTGCCACATCAACCAGTGAAATAAACCCAAACAAAATCGGAAGGGACAGGTTTAACCCAAGTGCGAGGGCCAGGGCATAGGCGCTCAGCACCCATACCAATCGAACAAACAACGAGACCACCAGTGACACCCAGATGTGACCCGGTGCGGCTCGAAATGCCCGGGCCGCACCCAGCATCCGTTTAAGAATGTCTTTGACAAAGGTGGCACCCCACCAGTGGGAAACCTGTCTCCAGCCAAAAGCCAGAAATGCCAGCAAATACTGTTCGAGGTATTGGCTAAATAGAACCACGGTCAGGGCCGTGACGACACCTGCAAAAAAGACCAGTCCACCAAGCCATTGGCGAGGGTTGAGAAATTCGTGGTTGGCTGCCAGCGCCAGGGCTGCCGTTAGCAAGACACCCCACGTGCCAATCAATCGTTCAACAATGAGGGTTGCCAGCACCAGTGGTTTATTGCGCATGGTGCGTTCGAGTGTGTAGAACCGGACGGCATCTCCGCCAAGGCTCCCTGGAACAAACCCGTTGACAAACGCGGCATGAAATTGTGCCAGCATGACTTCACGAAAAGAAACGGCCCGTGAATGGACCCACGCCAGCACCGATAACCGAAGCGACATCGCCGCCAGCATGACCAGATTGAGCCCAAATGCCAGCACCACATACCACAGGTTGACCTGTTTCAGGTGGGAAACAACTTCGGTCAGGTTGGCTTTGCGCAGGACAAAAACCAGTGCCAGTCCGCCGAGCAAGATCTGCACCAGTGCCCAGAGTGACCGCCGTGAGGTCGAATGGGGTGTCGCTTGACTATCGTGTGAAGTTGGAGCGGCAAGCGCCGCCGTGCCTTCAGATGAGTGGTTGATTTCGCTTTTCGAATACATTATTGAAGAATAAGTCAGTAGTCAGTAGTCAGTAGTCAGTAGTCAGTAGTCAGTAGTCAGTAGTCA
>DAOQNB010000520.1:0-5052 GCA_035335845.1 Acidobacteriota bacterium
CGGGTTCCGGGTTCCGGGTTCCGGGTTCCGGGTTCCGGGTTCCGGGTTTTCGAAGCTAAGAACCAAGCACCAAACACCAGGTCCTTTTCCTGATATGAATTCATTTGTTGCTCATCGCCAACCATTTTCGATTGAAACAGCAGAGATGCTGCTGGAGCAGTATGGCTCACCACTCTATGTCTATGATTCAGAAGTGTTAAGTGAAACTATCCGGCATATTACCCAGGCGGTGGCGTACCCAAGGACGCGATTTCACTTTGCCAGTGTGACCAATGGGAATCTGGCTCTGTTGAAGATTTTCAAAGATCATGGATGGGGGCTCCATGCCAACACTCCGGGCGATGTTTTTCTGGGACTGCAAGCCGGGTTTGATCCACGGGAAATTGTGTTTAGCGGCGGGAATCTGACTCGTGATGAATTTGAACAAATGCTCCGGTGGCAGGTCGAAACGCTGAACCTGGACAGTCTGGACCAGTTGCGGTCATTGATTGATGTGTATCGAAACTGGCCTGAGAAAAAATATCTGCCACGCCTTGGTTTTCGATTAAACCTGCCTGACCTGACTGGAAAAACACGAACTGGGGTTTCTCCGGCTGAGTTTCCGGCTGCGCTTGAACTTACAAAAGGTTCTGAACTCCAGGTGACGGGCCTTCATTTTTATCGAGGCACGGGGACAAATTCGACTTCTTCTTTTACCAGTGTCATTGCCGAAGTTTTGAAAGCCGGACAACAATTGCCGGCCTGGAACTACCTCGATTTTGGCGGAGGCTTCGGGTACGCCTATCACGCTGACCGTCCAGGGTTTGAGTGGAAGACATTTGGCGATGAACTCACCTGCCAGCTTTTAGAATTGAGCCAACCTGTCAATCTTGTCATTGAACCTGGGCGGGCTGCGATTGCCAGATGCGGGACACTGTTAACCCGTGTCGTTTCAGCAAAATGGCAAGAGGATCGCCAGATTGTTGGAACTGACACCACGGTTGGAAACATTGCGGTTCTGGCTGTCCACGGCGGCCATCGGGAAGTTTCCTTCTGGAAAGACAGTTCCTCGCCACGATTTTCCACCGATGTCTGTGGAAATTCGACGTTCTCGCGTGATTATTTGAGCCGTGATGCGCAATTGCCGGAATTAAAAGCTGGGGATGTATTGGGAATTCTGGATGTTGGGGCTTATGGCTATGCGATGTCGTCGCATTTTCTCCACCGTCCACGACCGGCTGAAGTGTTGGTAGGGCAGGGAAGCCCGCGTTTGATTCGTGAACGTGAAGGGTATGAAGTGTTACTCAAAGGGCAATTTTTCGGCAAAGAAGAGATAGATCCTGACATTATTATTTGAATAAGGATATATTTTGTTGACAATGTCAGGATGTGAGCAGTTTAAACTGACGAAACTGGATTTTGCCCCACCACCTATAGAAAGCCTCCTTCCATGAGTAAGCACATTCTTGAAGAAATCAACCCACGAGTTTTAGGGGTGCGACTGCAAGATTCACGTCGAGCTTCTGGACTGACTCAACAGGCCGTTGCCGAGCAATTGGGAATTGCCAGAACCACTCTGGTTGCAATTGAAAAAGGCGAACGCCGGGTGACTTCCCATGAACTCCTGACACTGGCCAACCTGTATGGACGTCCTCTGGCTGATTTTGTCGGGCGACCAGTGACTGAAAAAAGCTTTATCCCACAGTTTCGCGCCAGTTGGTCAAAAGAAATTGAAGGGAATACTGGGCTGGCTGAGGTGGCTGTTCGCTTACAGCAATTTGCCCAAAACTACCTTGAGTTGGAAACCGTGTGTGGAATGCCGCTGGCAAAGTTTTACCCATCTGTCTATGACACTACTGGACAAATACCAGAACAGGCAGGGGAAGATATTGCAACCGCGGAACGCAATCGCCTGGGGCTTGGAGATGGCCCAGTGAATAACCTGCGGGAGCGGCTTGAAACTGATATTGGGCTTCGGATTTTCTATTTTCCAATGCCATCAGAAGTTTCAGGTGTTTTTGCCTTCACTGATGAGTTTGGTGGTTGTATCGGGGTCAATTCAAAGCATCCGCCGGAACGGTGCAACTGGTCGCTCATCCACGAATATGGGCATTTCCTGACAACCCGGTATCAACCTGATATCACCTTTCAAATGGCCACGAAACGGAATTCAGCTAACGAGCGTCTGGCTGATGCCATCACCGCCAACTTCCTGATGCCGGCAAGCGGGCTGAATCGCCGGTTTTCCGAGATTCATCGCATGAAGGGGAGCGTGAACGTCGCCGATATTTGTACGTTGGCTCATTTGTATCAAGTGAGTTTTCAGGCCATGGTTCGGCGGTTGGAAGATTTAAAGCGGTTGCCTTACGGAACCTGGGATCGCTTGCTGGTCGAAGGTTTTAAGCCACGGCAAGCCCAACAAATACTTGGGTTGCAGGCCCACGAAGCTGAAATTCAATCATTTCCAATTCGCTATCTTCAGCTTGCGGTTATGGCATACCACAAAGAAGAACTCAGCGAGGGACAACTGGCTCGAATTCTTGACACCGACCGGATCACGGCACGGACCATTGTGGAGGAAATAAGTAATCGTATTCTTGCCGAACAAGGTCAGGACTTTGGGACGCTGCAAGTGGATTTGAGCACGCCACTTGGAGGAAGGTAGGTGTGGCTTGAGTTCCCAAACGGTCGTTCTTGATGCCTGCGTTTTGATCAATTTGATTGCCAGTGGTGAAATTATTTCAATTCGGCAGGCAATCGAAATGGATTTTTTGATTTGCTCAGTGGTGGAAAAAGAAAGCATTTCGTTGCAAACAGGAGATCCCCTGTCACCACGACAGTTGATTGATCTTGCCCCGTTCATCCAATCAGGGGTCTTGAGCATCCGGGAACTTGCAGATCAGAGCGAGGAAGAACTTTTTGTTGATTATGCCGCCAGGCTAGATGATGGTGAAGCAATGTCTCTGGCAATTGTTCACTCCGTCGGTTGCAAACTGGCAACCGATGATGCCAAGGCTCGGAGAATCTTCCTTCAGACGATCAATCAACCCGACCAATTACTTTCAACCACCGAAATAATTCGACAATGGGCTGAGAAAGAAGGAGTCACCCAGTTATACCTGAAGGCTGTTTTGCTGGCAGTTCAACAAAAAGCCCGTTTTTTTCCTTCAAAAAATGACCCTAATTGCAAATGGTGGTTTGATGTTATTGCCGAGTAGCCAGTAAGCCCAAGATTTTCAATTGATTACAAAAAAATATGGAGTGTGCCAGTCAGAAGACACACTCCACAACATCTTATCTGAGGTTTGATGAAACCTTTGTATCTGGCAAGATCAAATCCTCGCCTCCAAATCAGCTTTACACCAACTCTGATTTGCGGAAGAAGAAAGCCACTTCGATGGCGGCATTTTCTTGCGAATCTGAACCGTGGCTGGCGTTGCGTTCCACGTCGGTGCCAAAGTCACCGCGAATCGTGCCTTGTGGGGCATTCTTTGAATTGGTTGGCCCCATCAGATCGCGCCAGGCTTTGACGGCGTCTTCTTTTTCGAGTGCCAGGACCACTGACGGTCCAGAGGTCATAAAGCCGACCAGATCTTTAAAGAAGGGACGTTCGCTGTGGACGGCGTAAAATCCTTCGGCATCAGCCTGGGTCATGTGGATCAGGCGCATTCCACGCACTTTAAATCCGTTGTCCAGAATGCGTTGCACAATGTGACCAGTGTTTCCGGCTGCAACTGCATCCGGCTTAATGATTGCAAATGTCAATTCGGTAGCCATTCGGTAAGTAAAACTCCTTAATCAAGAATGAAGAGAATGAAGAATGAAGAATGAAGAATGAAGAATTCTTTTGATTCCTGGTGTCTGGTACTTGGTGCTGAGTGCTCAGGAATCAATACCTTCCAAGAACCAAGAACCAAGAACCAAGAACCAAATACATTCTTCATTCTTCATTCTCAATTCTTCATTCTGCTTTAGTGTCCAAGAACTTCGGCAACTTTCTTTCCAATATCCGCCGGGCTGTTCACGACGTGAATGCCGGCTGCGGTCATCGCCGCCATTTTTTCAGCCGCTGTACCTTTGCCTCCGGAAATAATGGCGCCGGCGTGACCCATTCGGCGTCCGGGAGGTGCGGTTTGTCCGCAAATGAAGCCCACGACTGGTTTTTTCATTTCGTCTTTGACAAACGCGGCGGCTTCTTCTTCCGCCGAGCCGCCAATTTCGCCGATCATCACCACGGCATCGGTATCCGGGTCATCGTTGAAAATTCGGAGAGCGTCAATGTGCTGAGTGCCAACGATTGGATCACCGCCGATCCCAATGCAGGTTGACTGACCCAGGTTGAGGTTGGTCAACTGGTGAACGGCCTCATAGGTCAATGTCCCACTGCGTGAAACCACGCCAATGCGGCCTTCGCGATGAATATGAGCCGGCATAATCCCAATTTTGCATTTGCCAGGGGAGATGACTCCAGGGCAATTTGGCCCGATCAGGCGGACACCCTGTGATTTCACGTAGGCAAATGCCCGCATCATATCTACCGTTGGAATGCCTTCGGTGATGCAGACAATCAACGGAATCCGAGCTTCAGCCGCTTCCATGATGGCATCAGCCGCAAATGGCGGTGGCACATAAATAACCGAAGCATTCGCGCCGGTTTCGCGGACGGCATCTTCGACCGTGTTAAAAACCGGGATTCCTTCGTGAGTGGTGCCACCTTTGCCGGGGGTGATCCCGCCGACAACTTTTGTGCCATATGAGACCATTTGCAGGGTGTGAAACGTGCCTTCTTTTCCAGTAATGCCCTGGACGATGAGGCGGGTGTGTTCATTGACAAGAACGCTCATGATGATTGCCCTTTCAGGTGAGTGGTGAATTTCGTGAAAACTGAGGCGAAAAAGAAAAGGTGATTGTTTAGCCGGTGTTGGGAATTTTGGCAAGCAACTTTTGAATGAAGAATGAAGAAACCTTTTAGTACTTGGTGCCTGGTGCTTGGTACCCTGGAACCACAATCCTTTGGAAAACCAAGCACCAAGCACCAAGCACCAAGCACCAAGCACCAAGCACCAAGCACCA
>DAOQNB010000521.1:0-5052 GCA_035335845.1 Acidobacteriota bacterium
ATGCACCAGAGAAGATTTATTGTCCTGCTGGTCTTGTTTTTGACCATTTCCAGTCAAATATTGGCCCAAACACCAGCCAAAAAACGTCCGGCGGCCAACCCGACGGCAGAAACTAACCACGGTCAATCGCTCCCGTTGCGGAAGGTGATTCTGTACAGCAACGGTGTGGCCTACTTTGAACGACGTGGAACGGTCGCGGGAAATGCTGAAATCCACCTGCCGTTCAAACAATCACAAATTGACGATGTCTTGAAATCAATGGTCGTGCTTGATTTAGGAAAAGGTCGCATTGGGGCAATCAGTTACAATTCTTCGGCCCCACCATCAGCCCGGCTCGGAGAAATCCCGTTTTCAATGCCACCGGAAACGGCCAACAATGACCCACGCGGCGGACTGGCGGGCGTGCTCCGGCAATTGCAGGGTGCTCAGATCAGCCTCACCACGGCAAATCGCACGGTCAGCGGCGCCATTTTAAGCCTTGAACGCCGCACGACGCCGGCGGTTGAAAAAGAGAAGCCACCGACTATCACTCAGATGGTGGTACTGGCCTCGGAAAGCGGTGAAATCACGAGCGTTGATCTGGCTGAAATCCGGAGCGTGAAACTCCTTGACGAAGGCACCAAACGCGACCTGAACACCTTTACGGATGCCAGTTCGGCTGTTCGTCGCCGCGATGCCAAAACAATCGTGGTGACGTCAGAAGGTGAAGGCCAGCGGGAGATGGTGGTGAGTTACACAATTGCCGCCCCGATTTGGAAAACATCCTATCGCGTGGTGATGGATAGCAGCGGAAAGCCCTTTTTCCAGGGTTGGGCGATTGTGGACAACATCAGCGAAGAAGACTGGGAAAACGTCTCGCTCTCGCTGGTTTCAGGGACGCCGATGTCATTTATTCAGCCGCTCCAGCAGCCGCTCTACCGCTATCGCCCGGTGCTTCCGATTGCCAACGATGTCAAACTTGATCCACAAGGTGTCAACCCGGTTGATCTTTCACTGGCGGATGGTGACTCACCCGAATCTGAGACCGCCTCAACCGTGACGAAAAGACAGGTGAAAGAATTGCCGTCGCCAGCCTCACAAGGTCAATTAAATCTGGTTCAAACGCAGACTGGAGTGTATTCAGTGATGAATGCGGCCCCGAACGATGGTACTGGCAGGTACTATCGTTCTTCAACCGGCCCGACCACAACCCTCAGTACAGCCATCACTACGGGTGAGGCCGGGATCACTTCGACCTCAACCGGAAACGAAATTGGGGACTTATTTGAATACAAAGTTTCCCAACCGGTGACGGTTCGGCGTGACCGGTCAGCACTGGTGCCGATTCTGCAGGAAAAACTCGAAGGCGAACGGGTGTCGCTCTACAACGAATCCATCAACCCGGAACGCCCGCTCAATGGGGTTCGGCTGCTCAACTCGACCAAATTGACGCTTGAAAGCGGAATCCTGACAGTGGTGGATGGCGATGCCTACGCCGGAGAAGGCAGCATTGACCGCTGTAAGCCGGGCGAACGCCGGTTTGTTGTCTATGCGCTTGATTTGGGTACGCTGGTCACGACCAAAACCGAATCAGAACAAAAACCGGTGTTTCTGGTGCGGAAATACTACGGCAATTTTGAAATCCATTACTATCTGATTGAAAAGAAGAAGTTTACCGTCACAAACCAGACGGACCGCCCGAAGACGGTTTATCTCGAACACCCTATCCGTCAGGGCTGGACTTTAACCAAAGACATGGGCGAACCACCCTCCAAGAGCCCAACGGTCAACCGCTTCCGAGTGGAGCTGGGCCCACGTGAAACTAAAGAGTTTGTCATTTCTGAACAGCAAGCGACGATGGACGCTTATTCCTTCAGCGATCTGGTTCGTGAAAATCTCGAATATTTCCTTGAAAAGGGATATGTGGATGAAACAACCCGCACGGTGCTGGAAAAGATCATTGCCAACAACCAGAAAGGTCGCGAACTCCAGGAAATGATTGAACGTGCCGATGAAGAAATCGAAAAAATTGGTGAAGACCAGGAACGCCTGCGCGAAAATATCAAGACACTGAACGAAACCTCAGAAGCCAAACAGTTGATTGCGCGCTACGTGGGGAAAATCAACGACCAGGAAACCCGTGTTGAAGAACTGACCAAAGCAAAAGCAAATGCACGGGCCGAAATCCAGCGCCTGCAACAAGAACAACAGGCTATCGTCAAAGCCTTTGTGTTTGAGAAGAAATTTTAAGGTTTGGCGTCTTTCGGACTGCGGCCCACTTGACGCCGCTTTTCCAAATTTCTTCAAAACTAAATTGCCTCGTCTTTCGGAGTGCGGCGGCTTGACGCCGCTTTTCCAAATTTCTTCAAAACTAAATTGCCTTGTTTAGGCTCTCACCGGAAGAAAGTTTTTGGTGCTTGGTTCTTGGTTCTTGGTTCCTGGTTCTTGAAAAGTATTGATTCCTAAGCACTAAGCACCAGGTACCAGTCACCACCTAAACGAGGTCAGTATGACGTGGAATTTTCGAACACAACCGTATCAATTTCTTGGAATAAGCTTTCTTTTGATCTGTTTGCTTGGTGCGCTTGGAGTGACCGCTCAACGCAACCGACGGGCAGGACTCAGACAACGCCTGGAAGAAGCCGCTCAAATCAACCGCTCGACCATTACCGAATCATTTCAGTTTGAAGGTAGTGAGCGAAGCTACCGGCTGCACCTTCCTCCCAGATTAAGCAATCAGAAAGCTGTCCCGCTGGTTGTGGTACTTCACGGCGGCGGCGGGAATGCTAAAAATATCGAAAATGTAACAGCTTTTTCGAAAAAGGCTGATCAGGAAGGCTTTATCGTAGTGTATCCAAATGGCTACAGCGGTGATGGCGCGCTCCAAACCTGGAATGCCTGGACATGCTGTGGCCGGGCCCAGACCCAAAACAGCAACGACGTCGGGTTTATCCGCGAACTGGTCAAGCGCCTCAAAGACCGATACAACATTGATCCAAATCGGGTTTTTGCCACAGGGCATTCAAACGGAGCGATGATGGCCTACCGATTGGGATGTGAAATGGCGGATACCTTCGCGGCGATTGGTCCCGTTGCTGGCCCGTTAAACAGTACAAACACCCTGCCATCACAACCACTTTCCCTGATTGTCATTCACGGAACGGGTGACGGAGCCGCACCTTACAACGGCGGAACAGGCCGCGCCACGGGTGACTTTGTGTTCAATCCAGCATCTCTGGGTGTCAAAACCTGGGTCAACCTCACCGGGTGCAATCCGACCCCACAAACTCAACAAACTGGGAAGGTTATCCACGAAACGTACACGGGCGGACGCAACCAAACCGAAGTTGAGTTTTTTACGATTGTGGATGGCCCACATCCCTGGCCTGATGCACAAGGATTTACCACCGAACCACCATCACGCGACCTCAACGCCACGGATGTGGTGTGGGGTTTCTTTGCCAGTCATCCGCGAGCGGCTTCGGTTCGATAAAGCTGGTTTGTTCAAAAATGCCTTACTCTGCCGCTTTGGTTCGGGGCAGGCTCCGTAGCCAGTCCCGAACCTGTTCATACAAAATATCTTCAGCCGCCCGAACGACCTGGCCATGCTCATCATAGAGTTGTTTTCCCATTGAATAGGACGACTCACCTTCTTTGTGACTCCATTCCAGCCGTTTGGGCGGTTCATACATAAAAATTCGTTCTGCAAGCAAATTCCCGGTTTGGCGCTCAATCAGGGTAACGGTCAGTTTGATCCGGCGTGCCTCGCCAAATTCAGAAGGTGTATACGGCAGCGGATTTTCAACATCGAACCCCTCGGAAACCCCTGTCCCGACAGTATATCCACCCAGGGTTTGCCCCACGGTTGTAATCATACCAATTGTTCCGACTTCACCTGGAGTGTCAGCTCGCATCCACCACGCCAGACCAAAATGCAGGTCATGCAATCGCAGTGTTGTTCCCTGTTTTGAAATCAGGACGGCTTTTCCACAAATCTTCGCCCCTCTGGCTGGCAAACCAGGATTGACACCAGCCAGTTGGGCAAGCTGCCCCTGGAAGTCAGCTTCCATTTTTTCCCGCTTCACCATCTGGTAGTAATTTCCCAGCAACGCAAGAACAGGAATCGCCACAATTCCAAGTGTGATGTACCCAAGCACCCGCCGTTTGCGGAAAAAGTTCACCATCGAGGCCCGGCGGCTTTCCTGGGCAGGGGCTGATTGATCGCCAACATATTGTTCTTTGAGGCTTGAAAACGTTGAACTGGCACCATATTCGGTAAAGTCGCCGCAGGTACTGAGCACTGGCACCAACGCGTTTAACAAATCATGCTGGAGTTCGCGGTGGTTCTTCGATTCTGACAGCAACCGTAAACAGGCAGAGGTCAACGCTGCACGGATCCCCAAACTCACTCTGGTCATTCTTCCTTGAACCAGTGTGGCAAAAACCTGAGCGGTTTTCACCCGCCGCGAAGCAACAAATGGAAGCTTTGCCGCCAGTTTTCCGCAAATGATCCCAGCCACGATTGCTGGAACCAGCCCTTTTCCAGCGGCATCAGCAATACTGACTGAAGAAGAATTCGCGATTCCGATTGCCACAACAATCCAGGACAAAACAAACGTCAACCAACCAAAAATCAAAGGCAATCTATTGGCTTCATTGAGCTTAGTAGTCTCAAACGCTTGACCAAGCAGAATTTCGACAAGGTGGTCTTCCGGAGCTGGCTGAGGTTGTGAGGAGTCAGGTGCATTTTGTGCTGACTGCATTCGTTCAAACTCAGCTCTGACATAGAGCCTGCCGCATCGAGGGCACTCATTCTCTGGAATCTGGTCATTTGGTTGTCGCTCATACTTACAAACGCCACATCGGTTTCCCATATGGTTCTCCCTTCCTTGCCTGGGAATTTCGGCAATTGGACAGTGGAAGGGGCGACCACAGATTCAGTTCAATGTTCATTGGTCAGACGTGCATAGGCAAACACTGACCCAAAAAAGCGGCATCAAGCCGCCGCACTCCACAGAGCCACCACCGGGTTGACCTTCATGGCCCGCCGAACCGGCACGGTACAGGCCAGAC
>DAOQNB010000522.1:0-5033 GCA_035335845.1 Acidobacteriota bacterium
ATGAAGAATGAAGAATGAAGAATGAAGAATGAAGAATGAAGAATGAAGAATGTGGTTAGTAAAATTGGTTCTTGGTTCTCTAAAGGTATTGGTTCCAAAGCACTAAGCACCAGTCACCAGATGCTTTCTTCATTCTCAATTCTTCATTCTTCATCCAATCAGAATTTCCCGTACATCCGAACTACCAGGAACGCAAACACTGAGAAGAGGCCCAGCGCCGCCCGGTATTCGCGATAACGAAGGTAAAGTTGAAGGTTAAAGGGTGATTGCAAGGCCGCCGGCAACGCCGTCAATTTCGGCAGAAGCAAGGGCACCTGTCTGGCATACACTGGATAGTCATCAGGAAAAATCTGGGTCAGGTGGCGCGCTTCGGCCTGCATGACCGGCAGATAGATCATGAGGAAAAAAGCAATTAACCCCAGGGCAACCCAGAGGTTACCACCAGCCACCGCACAGCCAATGCCCATCAGGAAACTCCCCAGATAGAGCGGGTTGCGGGTCAATGCGTATGGACCGCTGGTGGCCAGCGATTCATTTTTCCGCAGGTGACCTGACGCCCAGGCCCGAGTCAAGAGCCCAAGCAGGGAAATTGCGCCGCCAATCACCACAACCAGCAGCGAAGGCCGGGCAAAATACAGATAGAGGCCGCTCAAGACAAATCCGGATGGGACTCGGATCCGCTGGGCTACATGCTGCAGCCGGTCACTGGTTGAAACGGGTTGAGACAAGACGTTTGATGACATGAAGAACCCTGAACGGAAGCCAGATCATGTGAATAATCCGGTAGATCTCGAAAACGGCGGATTATTGGTGGTTCGCCTCAAAAAAACAAGGCGTCAGGGCGTGTGAGTGTTTCGGGGACCTCGTCTTTTTCAAGAACTCTGAGCCGAAACGATGCAACGTTTCAACGGAGCGCACGCATCGCACCCCTCATTTCACTCTTGAACCGGGCGGGTTGTGTTCCGTAAACACAATTCTCCATTTTTTTGAAGATGAAGGCCAGAATTCCTCAAAAAGGCCGGAATTTGACTGAGCAACTGGTGGCAAATCACCAATGTGCCAGTTGTAAATCATTGAAAAACAAGTGGTAGGGGAAAAAAATCAATTTGTCCGTAGGTTTTATTTGGTTTTGGAACGCAAGTTGACTATCCTCATCTATACCACAATCATAAGGTTTACCTTCTTCGGTTGAAATCACACTACAACGCAACTGGTTGCACGATTCGATACCAAGGTGTTCTCTGAACCTCTTGGGAAGGGAGATGACTCGACAATGATGGAGTGGTTGGAGTATCTGCAACTTCAGCGCCCACTTGCCCAGTCCTGGATGACACATCTCATAGATATTGTACTGGTATTCATCATCATCTATGAGATTCTCAAGCTGGTCAGGGATACCCGCGCCGTGCAAATGGCGACGGGGATTGCTGTGGTTGCCGTGCTGTATGTGGTTTCAAAGGTACTCCATCTTGACACGCTGCAATTTTTGATGCGGACGGCAATGTTTTATGTCGGGTTTGGCATCATTGTCTTGTTTCAATCTGAAATTCGCGCGGCACTGACCCATTTTGGGAAAAATCTGGGCAATTCATTTCTTTTTCGTCAAAAGCGCGAGAAAAAGCCGCTGGATACCTTTGATGAAATTATTCTGGCTACGACCACCTTTTCAGCCCAGAAAATTGGAGCGCTGATTGTTTTTGAACGGACCATCGGGCTGCAGAATTACATTAATCGTGGTGTTCGGATGGATGCGATTCTGAGCTACGATTTGCTGGTCAATATTTTTAACACCAACGCGCCGCTCCATGACGGCGCGGTGATTATCCGCAACCGCCGGATTGCCGCCGCCAGTTGTTTCTTGCCATTGACGCTCAACCCCCGGCTTTCAAAAGAACTCGGCACCCGGCATCGGGCGGCGATTGGGATTTCTGAAGAAAGCGATGCGTTTGTCATTGTTGTCTCTGAAGAAACCGGGGTGATTTCAATCATTGAACAGGGTCAGATTACGCGCAATCTGGATAGTCGCAAGCTCCGACTGGCACTTTCACGGGCGATGGATTTGTCACAGGTGGTTGATCAGCCACGCCGACGCTATTACCGCCGGACATTTGGCAGCGAGGTTTCAATTGCGCCTGAAAATTCATCATCTGATGTGCCTTCTGAAACTCCAGCCTCGGGAACACCAATTTTGACTACCACCAGTCCCATGCCTTCAGCCAAGCGGTTTCGGGAAATGGGAGGGCTCAATCTCGGGGCGTTCCGATTTGAAGGCCGGAGCTGGTGGGCCTCGATCCGGCATCTGGCCGATGATTATTTCTTCAAAAATGGAAAGCTCAAATTGATTGCTGGCTGTTTGACCCTGGCATTGTGGGTCTCGGTGACCAATCAGCAAGATGCCATTGCCTACAATATCCGTGGTGTTCCAGTTGTGTTTGAGAATGTTTCAAGCAGCCTCATCATCAGCAATCGTGACAGCGTCGAGTTTGTCAGTTTGCGAGTGCGTGGGCCACGGGATGTCATCGAACGCCTTCGACCAGAATCATTTACGATTCAAGTTCCTATGGGAGCCAAAGGTCCCGGTGAAGCTGTGATTCGGATTCGCGAACAGGATGGCGACGTCGTAATCAAAAAACCGGATAATGTGGAGATTTTGGAGTGCAATCCGCCCCGCATGACGGTCAATTTAGAGCGCGTCGTCGAACGCCAGGTTGAGATCAAGCCGAGTTTTCGTGGATTTCCACCAACTGATTATCAGGTAGCCGGAGTTACCACCTCGCCATCGGTGACGACGCTTCGCGGCCCTGAAAGTCAGATTGCGGCATTGCAGAGTGTTGGAACCGAGACGATTTTGCTTGATAACCGGCGAATCTCATTCCGAGATCGCTATAAAATTGATGTGCGTGCCCCGCGAATTGAAATCTTGAGTCCCGCCACTCAGGAAGTTGATGTCATGGTTAACATTCAACAGGCATCAATCACCCGTACTTTTACCGGGGTGCCGATTCGAAGCACTCCTTTCTCAGAGTCACTCCAGTTTTCACCCAAAACCGTGATCGTTGAGGTTGAAGGACCAAAAAGTATTGTCGAAAACCTGCAAACCGAAAATTTAGCGGTCACGCTGAAGGAAAATGACCTGACAACGCCCAGTCAATTGTCGCTCCAATGTCTGATCAATGTTTCGATTCCTGGGGCGGCGGTTGTGGTCAAAAAAATCGAGCCGGCTGCCGTTCAGCGGTTGAGCCGACGGTAAGTTCAGGGTTCAGGGTTCAGGGTTCAGGGTTCAGGGTTCAGAGTTCAGGGTTTTCGAAGGGATAGAAAATTCTTTTGGTTCCGTGTCTGTTTTTCTGGTCCATTTGCCACTTCGCGGTGTCAAAGCCTGTGGAGGTAATGCCTGTGGCAACCAATTCTGGCTTTTCAATCAAACAAGAAACTCTGGCTCGGCGGTGTGAAATTTGCCATCAGTCAGACAGTTTTATTCCGGAAACCAACCATTGCTCCCGGTGTGAGGGCATTCCAACCGCACCAGAGCCATCACCTGCGGCAGCGGTACCGGTTGAAACTCCAATGTTTCTCAGGAGTTATGTTGACCCAGACCAGCAGGCAGACGAAGTTTTCTCTGAGCGTTTTGTCATGGCCACAGTAACTCCCTATATGCTTTTCACGTTTGGGGTTCTGAGTAAGGAGCTTGGGTTTCCCCGAAGTATCGGAGCACTTCTGGCCCAACTGGCGTTTGGGTTATTTTTGGTTTTGCCAGTTGTTGGAATTATGGCTCTCGGAAAAGGATCTGATCAAAGAAAGAGTCAGCGGAACTTATTTTTTGGGACACTTATTGCTTCAGGCCCGCTGATGTTTCTTTTTTATCTGATATTTGTGGCGGTTGTGTTTGGAGGCAGTTGTGGAAATTAATGAAATGCCTGTCACCTCCATGGTGAAGGGATCGCCATACACCACCGGAATGAACCTTGCCCGGCATGTCCATCTTGGTCTTGCGCTTTGGCCGTGGATCTGGTTGGTATTGTTGGGGATGTTACTCTGGTACAGCTCACATTTGTTGGGACACTGGCCCGTGCCGTATCGTGATGATCCATTTCTGATTGGGTCAGGGTGGTTTTATCAAGGACTGGTGGGAAGTGTGATGACGGGATTTTTTACGTCGGTGATTTATGTCCCGTCGTGGCCAATTGTGACGATTGTTCTGGCTCCAATGTTGACCCGCCAGGAATACAAACGGCGCTGGGGGCTCTTCATTTTTGGCGTCGTGGCTGTGGTTGGATGCCTGGGAATGAACTCTGGATATTTGCTGAACTGGCTGAGTGATTAATACCAATTGAGAATGAAGAATGAAGAATGAAGAATGATTTAAACTCAGTTATTTCAGATATTTAATGATTTCCTGGTACAAGAAGTTCATTCCAGACATAGTATAAGAACCCATGTGATGAAAGGCAGTAACCCTGCAATGCTGAAATACAAATGGAATCACGGGGTGGTCACGTTCATCGTCAGCCTCCTGGCTTCCCTGATTGTTCCGTGGATAACCGATGATCCGGCCTGTCGGCCATTTGGGCTTGGGCTTGCGCTGTTTCTGATGTTTGTGGTGGCCGGAGTCGAATACTGGCCGCCCGGTGCATCGGATCGTTCCTGGATGACATGGATCTTTTTCACCATGATGAGTGTCTGGGCCATTGTGGCCTGGTGGGGATTTCCGCCGGGAGGTCTGGCTGTTCTGGTTTTGCTGGTTCTGGCGGCTTTTTTTCGCGATTGTGTGGTGTGGACAAAGATCAAATGGTGGGTCTGGCTTACTGTTTTTCTGGGAATGCAACTTGTCGCTCGACCAGTATTTGATGACATCTTAAATTATATCAATCATTTGCCTGCCGGTCAGGCTATTGAGTATTGTTTTGGTATGAGCTTTGTGGAATACCATTTTTCATTTTTCAATGGCTCAGACCTGCTGCGGATGCAACGCCGGGGCGGTCCACTTCTGCCCGAAGAGCTGGCTGTTCTCAATATCGCATTGGTTGGGCTTTTCA
>DAOQNB010000523.1:0-5028 GCA_035335845.1 Acidobacteriota bacterium
ACCCTGAACCCTGAACCCTGAACTCTAATTCTGAACCCCAAACCCTAAAATTCCAGTGTCAAGCAATCCTGAACTTCCACCTCCATCATCCCGCGTTTGCCATAACTGCCACCAGTTGACCCCGAATGCGGTGCCACGGTGCCTCGAATGTGGTGCGGTGAATCCTGAATTCCTCGAAGAACAGGAAATTCACCGATTCATTCAGACGTTCTTTTTTCGGAAGGCGCTGTTTTCCTACATTTTTCTTGCGATCAATCTGTGTATCTTTGTCCTGATGATGTTTGCCGGGAGCACCACCGACCCGGCAGTTTTGATGGCCTTTGGGGCAAAACAAAATGACTTGATCCGCAACGGAGAATACTGGCGGCTGGTCACACCGATGTTTCTGCACATCGGGCTCATTCATCTGGGGTTTAACTGTTACGCACTCTGGACGTTGGGGCCGCGAATTGAATCACTCTATGGCTCTGCCCGGTTTGTTGTAATTTATATTTTCACCGGGATCTTCAGCATTTACGCCAGTTATGTGGCGAGTCCAAATCCAAGCGCTGGTGCTTCGGGAGCGTTGTTCGGGTTATTTGGGACGCTCTATGTCTTTGCTCTGAGATATCCCAACGTGATTCCGCCCTTGCTGCGCAAGAACATGCTCAGTTCGCTCAATTCCTTGTTGTTGATCAATCTGGTGCTCACGTTTATCTTGCCTGTGTCGGCTTCGGCCCATATCGGTGGGCTGGTTGCTGGCGGATTGGCTGGCTGGCTGATTCCATATTCGCCACCGCGAGAGCAAAAAACGCCCGCGGGTTGGATCATTGGGCAGGTGGTCGCCCTGGCCCTGGTGATTGCTTCATTTGGTGTGCTGGTCTGGCGCTACGAAGGTCCCCGACTGTCACTGCACGAGTTTCGGGCCGGGTCAAGTCTCTGGTTTAGCGAGGATTCTGGCGGGCCGGTCAATCGGTTTGTCGAAGCTATCAACACGGCGGAGCGCTCGTTTAAAGAGATTCAAGGCCGGTTTGAGACCGAAGAACTAACACCCGCGCTTCGGGAACAGTTCAAAACCAAAAATCGTGAGGCTCAGGAAAAACTGGCCAGTGCACCACGCCTTGAGCCGGGGTCAGAAAAGCTCAAGCAGGAATTAATGGCCGTGTTGAAGGCACAGGAGCAATGGCTTGCAACTGGTGATCATGCTCAGGCCGATGAACTGATGAGAAAATTTAACCAGTATGATCAAAATTGCCGCCAATGGGTCGAGACCACCGGAAAACGATTCAGTTTGGTAGTTGACGAAGAGGCCAACAAATAGCTTAATTCACGCGTCAGTTGCCCCACGCCGGTTTCTCTTTTCTTCCATATTTTCCAAGCCAGTGACCTTGAGTGAGTGAGGTTTTTATGCCGCGACCACGTTCTCGTAAAACTGATACCAGGGATGACGCTGCTATGGCGGTTGAATCCCCGAGTGCCCCCCAACTTGTCGTTGCCGAACCGGAGGTCATCGTACCGGTTGAAACACTTTCGGCAGTCAACGTACCGGCGACCAAACGGACACGAGCGAAAAAACAGAAGCTTGAGCCAGTTCCCGACGTACCGGCACCACAAGTTATAGCTACACCAGAACCTGCAAAATCCAGGACCCGAAAAGTAACTGCCGTCGCCGCACCGGCCCCGGTTAAGAAACAATCGCTTCGGGTAGTCAAAAAAGATGAACCTGTGGTGGAAGCTCCGGAAAAACCTGCCAAAAGACGTGTTTCGCGAGCCCGACGCATCAAAGTTGAAGTTGAACCCGACTCACCACCGCCAACTCTGATTGAACATTTAAAAGAACTGGCGCTGACCCCACTGCATCGTGAAGCCACCAGGGGGATTCTGGCGACGCTGCTTGACCCGCTGGTGTCACCAGCCGTTGAGCGCCGGATCCGGCAGGTGCCGTCAGAATTGAACGAATATGGGTTTGATGCCTGGGGAATGAACCCCATGACGGCGCGGTATGGGTATACCGCATTTAACTGGCTCTATAAGCACTACTGGCGGGTAACCACCCATGGCATTGAAAATGTTCCGCCGGGCAGGGTCCTTTTGATTGCCAACCATAGCGGCCAGATTCCAATTGACGGGGTCATGATCGGAGTTGCCTTGCTGATGGAAGGCAAACCTGCCCGGCTGTCACGGGCCATGGTCGAGCGCTGGTTTACCACCCTGCCACTGGTTGGAAATTTTATCACCCGCCACGGAAGCATCGTTGGTGACCCGCTCAACTGTAAACGCCTGCTTGAACTGGGTGAAGCGATCACGGTGTTTCCAGAAGGGATTCGCGGCTCGGGCAAGCTCTGGAAAGACCGCTATAAACTGATGCAGTTTGGACTTGGATTTATGCGACTGGCGCTGGAGACCAAAACTCCGATTGTGCCAGTCGGTGTGATTGGTGGTGAAGAGCAGGCGCCCAGCTTTGTGGATGTCAAACCGCTGGCAAAACTGCTCGGGCTGCCCTATTTCCCGATCACGCCGACGTTCCCGTGGCTTGGGGCGCTCGGAATGCTGCCGTATCCGACCAAATATTCAATCTATTTCGGGAAACCGCTCCATTTCCGAGGCAATCCTGACGATTGGGACGAAGTGATTCAAAAGAAAGTGGATGTGGTCAAAGATGCGATTCGCGGACTGCTCGACCGTGGTCTGGAAGAACGGGAAAGCATTTTTTAGGGCTGAAGAAACCTGGGCTCAGGGCTTGGGGCTGAGAGCTGAAGAAAACGGGTTCAATATCCTGAGCCCGCCTTCTTCAGCCCCAAGCCCCAAGCCCGCCTTCTTCAGCCCCAGATAGATTTCGTGGGTTTTCCTCAGCCTGCCAATCGTGTATGCTCTGCCAGTTTCCTGAGTGCCCACAGTCCCGGCACCACAATTCTCCAAAAAGTATGAAGTGTGAATGGGGTGGAATGAACAAGCGAAAAAGTTTCTTCATTCTCAATTCTTCATTCTTCATTCTTCATTCTTCATTCTTCATTCTTCATTTCCTTATCACAGGCGGTATCTTTTCATGACCTGGTTTAAGCGCAAGAAAAAAGCAACCGAAGACCTGCCCGCAGCGGCTGAACGCACCGTGAAGACAGAAGGGCTCTTTGTCAAATGCCCAAAATGCAACACGACGATCTTCAAAAAGGATTTGATGGCCAACTGGAATGTCTGTTCGCATTGTCGGCATCACATGAAGCTCTCAGCCCGGTATCGGTTAGAAATGATGTTTGACGAGGGCAGCTATGAACTTTTTGACGAAAATGTGATTTCAACCGACCCGCTGAATTTTGTTGACACCAAGCCCTACAAGGACCGACTTACCTCCACCCGGGCGGCAACTGGTTACAACGAAGCGGTGCTCAATGCCGAAGGGAAGGTAAATGGATCTCCCGTTGTGATGAGCGTGATGGTGTATGAATTCATCGGTGGCAGCATGGGGGCGGTTGTCGGTGAGAAAATCACCCGAGCGATTGAACGGGCAATTGCCAAACGGTGTCCGATTGTGATTACTTCAGCATCGGGCGGTGCCCGAATGATGGAAGGCACCCTCAGCCTGATGCAAATGGCCAAAATCAGTGCTGCACTGGCCAGGCTCGATGATGCTAAATTGCCGTTTATTTCAATCTTGACTGATCCGACAACCGGGGGCGTGACGGCGAGCTATGCGATGCTCGGTGATTTAAATATTGCTGAACCAGGCGCGTTGATTGGATTTGCCGGACCGCGAGTGATTGAACAAACCATTCGCCAAAAATTGCCGCCGGGGTTTCAAACCTCCGAATTCTTGCTTGACCATGGGATGCTGGATGCCGTCGTTGATCGGGTTGAATTGCGAAATTATATCATTCAGGCGCTTGAATTTATGACGCCAGCCGCGAGGTGAGAGCTGAGAAAACCAGGGCTTGGGGCTCAGGGCTTGGGGCTGAGAAAACCAGGGCTCAGGGTATGAAACCTGTTGTCTTCAGCCCCGAGCTTGCGAATCTTCAGCCCTCAGCCCCTAGCCCTCAGCCCTGGTATTTTCAGCCCAAAATCTTCAGCCCTAAATGGAATGACCTACCACGAAACCCTTGATTATCTGTATGCACTCGGCCACGAAGTCTTAGCCATGAAGCTTGGCTTGGAAAATATCACCCACCTTCTTTCCGCACTTGGAAACCCCCATCGGACTTGTCGAACCGTGCATGTGGCGGGAACGAACGGCAAGGGCTCGACCTGTGCCATGCTGGCCTCCATTCTGCAAACGGCTGGTTTGCGGGTTGGTCTCTACACTTCGCCCCATTTGGAACGCATTGAAGAGCGGATCCAGATCAACCGCCAGCTCATCGAAACTCGCGAATTTACCCGATACATTAAGGAAGTCCGGAACACGGCGGAACAGTTACTGACTGCCGGGCAGCTTCAGGCACGGCCAACATTTTTTGAACACGTAACAGCGGCAGCTTTTCTCTATTTTCATCATCAAAAGCCAGATGTGGTGGTTCTGGAAACCGGGTTAGGTGGCCGGCTGGATGCCACCAATGTGGTGTCACCGGAACTGGTCATCCTCACCAACATTGGGCACGACCATCAGCAATATCTCGGGAACACGCTGGAGGCGATTGCTGGTGAAAAAGCCGCGATTATCAAGCCTGACACACCGGTGCTGGTGGCCGGGACTCAGCCAGTTGAAGCCGCCGCTGTTATTCGCAATCAGGCCACAGCGGTGAAAGCGCCACTGGAATGGGTATCGCCGCTCCCGATCCTGGGGCGAACCGCGACAGGTGAATTGCTGGTCAAGGTCGGTCAGGAAATTGCCTGTTTGCCCTGGCGAGCAAGCGTCCAGGCCCAAAATGCTGCGCTGGCGGTGGCAGCGGCCAAACGACTTCTGCCAAAAACCCCTGAACGTGAACAACATATGATGAATGGCATCCAGCATACATTCTGGCCAGGCCGAACTGAATGGTATGAAGGCACGCCACCAATGTTACTGGATGGAGCCCACAACCTGGAAAGTATGGCTGCCCTGGCTGAATGCCTCGCCACTGG
>DAOQNB010000524.1:0-1189 GCA_035335845.1 Acidobacteriota bacterium
TCAATTCTTCATTCTCAATTCTTCATTCTTCATTCTTCATTCTCAATTCTTCATTTCTTGAGCCGTGTCATTTCGGCTTTGACCGTTTCCATGCACTGGGGACAGATGCCATGTGAAAACTGAGTTCCAGTATGTTCGTGAAGATATACTTCTAACTGTTGCCACTGATTTTCGTCATCCCGGATTTTTTTACAGTAAGAACAAATCGGGAGCAGGCTTTCAAGCTGACGGACCTGATTGGCGAATTTCAGAATGCGTTCGGCCACTCGAAGCCGAATGTGTAAGGTATCAGCCTCAATCGGCTTGGTCATAAAATCATCAACCCCAACTGTCATCGCGGTCTGATATTCCTGGCTGCTGCAGTGGACCGCTGTCAACATAATAAAATAGGTATACTCGACCGATGGCCGATCACGAATAATCTGGCATAACTCCAGACCACTCATTTCGGGCATTTCCCAGTCGCTCACGACCACACGGACACCGCTGACACAGTATTTTTCAAAAGCTTCAAGCCCATTCCCGGCGGTAATGACTTCGTGTCCAGCTTCTTCCAGTGCTTTTTGCAGGACCAACCGGGTGAGGGGTTCATCTTCAGCAATGAGGATTTTCATGTATTTGTCTCTTTTCAACCTGGAGAGCGGCCTGAGTTTGCTCAAATTCGTGCTGGAGTTGAGCCAGTAATAGTTCAACCCCGTCAAGTTTTTTGTCACGACCTTTTTGTTCAATTTCCTGACAGAGTTGAACCATCCGCCCGGCCCCAAATTGCAGGCTTGAACCCCGGAGTCGGTGGGCGAGCCTGAGCACCCCAGTCGCATCCTGTTCCTGGACGGCCTGCGCCAGTTTCGAGAGCGAAAGTGCATTTTCAGTCAAAAACAAATCAATCATTTCAACAAATAACTCGTGATTGGTTTCTCCGACCATGGTTCGGAGTCTGATCAGTGCGGCTGGATCAAGAACCGGTGGTTGGCTGACAGGCAGCGCAGGCAGGGCTGGTTTGGCTTTGATTATCCATTGTTTGAGAACACGCTCTAGTTCTGGAAGCTTGACCGGTTTCGAAATAAAATCATCCATTCCAGACTGAAGACACCGGTGTTTGTTTTCAGAGTAGGCATTGGCTGACAGGGCAATGATCGGCAAATGCTGTCCAGTTGCTTCGCATTGGCGGTACTGACGGGTTGCTTCGTAT
>DAOQNB010000524.1:1289-5019 GCA_035335845.1 Acidobacteriota bacterium
GGAAACAGGCTCTCAAAAAGCTGTCGCAGGCGAATCGGTTTTTGAAGGTACCGAACTGCTTTGAATTGATTGGGAAGCTGGACGAACTGGCTTTGACCCCAGGGAGCAAGCAAAATCAGGTTTTTCTCTGAGATTAACTTGTGCGGCAAGGTTTCGATCAGGATGGAAATATCCAGGCCAGGCTGAGTGATATCAAGAATGATGGTATCAAATGGGGTTGTGGTCAACTCAGCTTCCTGGATTTTGTCCAGAACCGACTCCGCCGTGATTGCCTGGTCAAAGGGGAGATGCCAGGTTGCAAGCATTTGGGTAATCAATTCAAGACAGGGCAGGTGATCTTCCACAACCAGTATTCGCCGGTTGGAAACCGATTGGGGAATCTTCCACACCGGTGGTGTCTGGGCCTGAACCGGGAACTCAATTTCAAACCAGAAGGTGGTTCCCTGATCCATCTGGCTCTCAAACTGAACTGCCCCCTGCATTGCTTCGACCAGTCGTTTCGAAATGACCAGTCCAAGACCCGTGCCGCCAAACCGTCGAGTGTTGCTGGAATCCGCCTGAGTAAATGGTTGAAACAGGAGTGACTGTTGTTCTGGTGAAATCCCGATCCCGGTGTCCTTGATTTCAAATCGAAGGCGAACCTGCCCGGTACTCTGATTGACGAGTGACACCCGAAGCGTCACCTCACCTTGATCGGTAAATTTAATGCCATTGCTGAGCAGGTTGGTGAGAACCTGACGAAGCCGGGCTGGATCTCCACACAGTATCTGCGGAACGGTGGGTGAGACCACACAGGTAAATTCCAACTGTTTGCGCTGAGCAGATTCGGCGAGCAAGTC
Source organism: Acidobacteriota bacterium (assembly GCA_035335845.1). Lineage (GTDB taxonomy): Bacteria > Acidobacteriota > Blastocatellia > Chloracidobacteriales > Chloracidobacteriaceae > JACQXX01. Next base: position 2,129 of record DAOQNB010000524.1, read on the forward strand.
CATGACGCCCTCCAGGACTGGCTGCAATTCAAATGGAGACTGTTCGACCTCAAGTTTTCCAGCCTCAATTTTCGAGAAATCCAGAATGTCATTGATAATCAGGAGCAAGGCTTCGCCTGACCGATAAATGGTTTCGGAATATTCCTTTTGGAGTGGGGTTAACTCGGTTTCAAGCAACAGATTGCACATTCCAATCACCCCATTCATCGGGGTGCGGATTTCGTGGCTCATGGTTGCAAGAAATTCTGATTTGGCTTTCGAGGCGTGTTCGGCCTGTTCACGGGCTTTAATCAGGTCGGCCTGGGCTTGCAGCCAGTCGGTGATGTCTCGACCCTCAGGCAAGAGCCAGGACACTTTTCCCTGGTCATCAAAAACTGGTTTGATTGATAAATCAACCGTGCGGATTTGTCCGCCGGCGGCCATTACCTCAACCTCATAGCGGATAAACTCTCCCTGACGAGCCTGCTGGACTGCCTGTTTGAGTTCTTCCTGAACCTGAATCGAATGGGAAAACCAGGCCGTTTCCCACACGGGCTGGTTGATGACGTCATCAATCGTGAGTCTGGCAAAATCGAGGGCGGCTTGATTGGCCTGGAGAACAACCCCCTCAGGTGTCAGCAATCCAGACATTTGAAAGGCGGTGTCAAATATCGTTCGAAACCGATGTTCACTGTTGATCAATGCCGTTTCAGCCTGTTTTTGGGTCGTAATATCAGTGACCCGGACCAGTTGCAATCGGCTTCCACCCACATCAATGAGTTTAAAGGCCAGATTCCCCCAAAATTCAGTTCCTTTTTTGGTGACATATTCGAGTTCAAGGCTGACAAAATCTCCTGAGCGAGCCCGTTCCCCGAGTGATGCCAGTTCGTCGGGGGTAAACCGGTATTTTTGGAGGTGTTCGCCATACGTGCCGATGAAATCAGTTTTGGATTCACCTTCAAACATTTCCACGACGCGCTGGTTGCAATCGGTAATCAGAATTGTCTTAGCATCAACCAGAAACAGAGCATCGGCTGATTCTTCAAAGACTGCCTGAAACAGGTCTTTGCTTCGGCGTAGTTCGGCCTCCAGTTGCTTGCTCTCAGTAATGTCAAATTCGATGCCATCCCAGACGACAGTTCCATCCGCAAGCCTGCGTGGTGAGGTCCGAATCTGCGTCCACACCGGCCCCCGATGGGGCGTTTGCTTGAGTACCTGTTCATCAATCAGGGTTTGTGTCTGGACTGCCTTTTCAACTGCCTGATTAAACCTGATCTGATCGGCTTCGCTCAGTTGCTGCATCAGCACTGAAGGATCAGCAAAAATCACTTCCCGAGGGATCCCAATAATGTGTTCGATCCCCGCACTAAAATAGTTGAACTGTGGTTTGCCATCCCGGTCGTGTTTAATCTGGTAAATGGCACCGTTTGGCAGGTTATCCCCTAAGGCCCGCAAGGTTGCTTCTCGTTCGTGGAGCATTTCCTCAAGCTGGCGAGATTCTGTGATGTCCATCACGGTTCCGACATAGCCGATAACTTCTCCGGGTCTACTTTTGACGGGTCGCACCCGACCTGAAATCCAGGCAATGGTTGCGTCCAGACGCAGGATTCGCATCTCAAACGAAACTTCTTCACCCAGGACCCGGCAGCGCTGCCACTGAGTATGGACATATTCCCGATCATCAGGATGAATGATTTGAAACCATTTTTGGCCAAGTCCTTCTTCAACCGGCAACCGGGTGATTTCCGACCAGGCTTCGTTGACAAAGATACATTCGCCTTCAGCATTATTGAGGAAGATTCCAACCGGGGCCAGGGTCGTCAGGGTGCGAAAATGTTGCTCACGTGAGCGGAGTTGCTCATTAACTTGTTGCATTTGAAGTTGATGTTTCAATTGCAGGTTTGACGCCCACATCATAACGCCCGTCATTATAACGATGGTGACAGCCGTCATCATCGAAAGGCCAATTTCGAGCGGGAATAACCCCGATAATTGTCCGTGAAGTCGAAATTCCCCCAATATCAATAAGACCGCTGTGAATAACAGAATTGACCGCCGGGCAATGATCCCGCCAGGTTGACGATTGGTGATCAACCGCGTGAGTCCGTTTTGAGCGTTGACCCCCAAAATTCCCAGGCTCAAAATTGACATCAACCACAAGGTTGGAATGGCAACCCCACTGACGGCTGATACCTGATAAATCGAGATCGCACCATACAAATAGGACAGGCCAATGATCAACAACACAAAGAGTGCCAGCAGCGTAAAAATTTGTTGGCCAGGAATCCAGCGCTGGTGATTGGTGGCCACCAGCAACAGACTGATTCCAAGGAGGGTAAAACACATGGCCGTGGCCGGTGCTGGCAATCCAATAAACGGGCGCAGGGATGGGTGATTCCAGGTTCGCAGTAACTGTTCACTACCCAGGCCAAATCCTCCTAAATGACCACTGAGTGACAGAACCCCAATTGCAAGCACCATGCTGGCCAAAATTTGTGATCCAATCCGACGACTGATTTGAGTTGGGTTCGTTGGATAGAGACCCAGTACCAATCCAGCACAGACAAAGGCCAGTGCTGTGTTTGGCGACATTTTGGGCAGGCCCTCAATGAGCGACAGTGGGGTCTCAACGCCAAGTTTCCAACTGAGAAGCGTCAAGAAACCGATACCAGTCACCAGGACGCCTGCCAGCCTGGGAAATTGCAGGCTATTCTTCTTTGGGGGACTCAGTTTCATAGTGCGGGAAGTGAGGAAAATAGGCCAGATTAGGCACAAAAATCATAAAACCGGCTTCAGTGATGAAACAGAAAAGTCAGGTGTTTCTGTTTTTAAGCCAATTTGGATTTTAGAGGAGCAATTATTAAGCCAAACCCTGAGAATATAAGGAAAACAGGGGACAGGGGACAGGGGAT
>DAOQNB010000525.1:0-5015 GCA_035335845.1 Acidobacteriota bacterium
CCCAGAACCAGCGTGACGCCGATCAGAACAACTGGATCACTCGGTTTGACCCCAAAAATGACCGATTCCAGCAGGCGGGTCGCAAAATATGCCAGAGAAAGGCCAATGACCACTCCGAAGGCAATCAACCTGATCCCTTGACCCAACACCAGTTGGAAGACATCGGCTGGTTTGGCCCCCAACGCCATCCGGATTCCAAATTCCTGAAAGCGCTGAACCACCGAAATTGAAAGCACCCCGTAAATCCCAATCGAACTGAGCAGCAAAGCCACCGCCGCAAAAGCACCGAGTACCCAGGTTGATAACCGTTGATTGGTCAGTGATTTCGCAACAATAGTGTCCATGGTTCTGATTTTGAAGATGGGCAATTGTGGGTCAACCGAATGAATGGCCGCCTTAATGGCTTCAATGTGCGACAATGGATCATTGGCGGTTCGGACCATAAAATTTGCTCGACCCGCTGGCACCTGGGCCACCGGCATGTAATATTGCCCACGTTCGATGTCATTGAGGCTGCGGTTTTTGATCTGTCCGACCACCCCCACGATTTCCCGCCAGATAGGATTGTCATCATTTTCCTGACGATGAAAGCGTTTGCCGATTGGATTTTCATTTGGCCAGTACCGACGTGCCATGACTTCATCAATCACCACGACCAGCTTTGAATCGGCCCTGTCCTGATCAGTAAACTCTCGTCCTTGTTTGATGGGAATGCCCATCGTTTGGAAATAACCGGGTGTGACTGAAAAATATTCGCCCGTTGGACCGGTGTCACCTGGATTAACCTGATACTGTTCAATTGTGATGGTGTTGGTTGATGACGATCCGCTGAGTGGCATGTCGGTCACGACATCCACGTTTTGGATTCCGGGAAGCTGCCGGATTGCCTGAGTTGAGTTTTGAAAAAAGGTCGCTTTTTTGGCGTTGGAGTCATACAGCTTGTCAGGTAACGACACCTCAAGAGTCAACAAATTCCTGGTTTGAAACCCCGGATTGACCGACAACAAGTGATACAAACTGACGATCAACAGCCCGGACCCGGCCATCAATGTCACGGCCAGAGCAATTTGGGTCACGGCCAGCCCATTGCGAAACAAATTCCAGACTCGATCCTGGCTGATGATTCGCCCCTGTGAGCGGAGGTATTCGGTAAGAGGCTTGGAACCAGCCCGAATGGCCGGGGCAATGCCGCACAAACAGCCGGTGAGGATTGTGATGCCAATGCCAAACAAAGCCACCACCCAGTTGAATGAAATGTCCTGGATACGTGGCACATTGGGTAAATCCGCCGACTGAATGGTTTCTGTCAAAACCCACGCAATGCCCAATCCGGCCAATCCACTGATGATCGAAAGCATCAATGCCTCAGTCAACAACTGCTGAATAATCCGCCATTTACCGGCACCCAGCGCCATCCGGACAGCAATTTCCGACTGCCGCTGGCCGATTTTCACCAGGATCAAATTGGCAATGTTGGCACAGGCAATCAGCAACACCATACCCACCGCAGCCAACAGCACCGTTAACAACGGGCGAACTTCGCTGGTGATTTCTTCCTGGATCTGGCGGACTTTGATTTCAAGCCCGGTTTCAGTGCCATGGGTCCATTCGAGCCGCTGGTGAATACCACGAACGAGCCCATCCACTTCTGCATGCGCTTGAGCCAGCGTCACTCCGGGTTTGAGCCGGGCATACATATCCAGGTATTCGCTTCCGCGATTGGCATCACCTAATCGTTCAGGCAGGAGCTGAAACGGAACCCACAGGTCAGCCGATTCTTCGTTTCCATAATACCTTCCCCAGGTAAACCCTGGCGGCATGATTCCAACCACGGTATAGGGCTGTGCATTGCAGTTGATCGTCTTTCCAAGCAGTGCCGGATCACCGGCAAACTGCCGCTTCCAGAAGGCGTGGCTCAAGATCACCACCAGTGGAGCGCCAGCCTGTTCTTCTTCCGGCACAAAGGCACGTCCGAGCACTGGTTGCATCCCAATGGTTTGAAAAAAGTTAGATGAAACTTGCAGGCCAAACACACGGGACGGCTCACCTTCACCAACCAGATTGGCATTCCAGGGAACGGTGGCGGCAACCGATTCAAAGGACTGACATTGGTTCCGGATATCCACAAAATTCGGCGGCGAATTGGCCCCGCGCATGTGCATGCGGTGATAATACTGATAGATCGTGACCACCCGGGCTGGTTCGTTGATGGCCAGCGGTTTAAACACAATGCCATACAAGACACTGAACAAGGCGGTATTGGCCCCAATACCAAGTGCCAGCGTCAGAATAATCAAAATTGAAAACGCGGGTTTCTTGATCAGCAGTCGGAAGCTGTACTTAACGTCCTGGAGAATATTTCGCATAGGATTTTGGTGGATTCAGACATGAGATTCCCCACACAAGTGGAAAAGCGAACCGGAAGACAGATTTGAGGAGGTTTGCAAAATGCAGCGCAAAGGCCGTGCCATAGCCAAATGTTGCCTCAACCACTGAGTTTGCTTTTATTTGTAAGGTTTTGTCTGACAGGCTAAACTATGTTTTTTGCTCCAGTTCTCGTCCCTTCACTCTACCTGCCTGCCGTTTGTGCCTGATGATTCAAATCGGATTTCCATCCAGATTGGTACCTGGGGCCAGGCACTCTTGTTCGGTAACGAACACTGACTTTTTCAAAAATGAACAGCCCGAAGAGAGAGTTGGCTGTCAATTCAACCCTTCCGGAACGAGTGAGCCATCATGAAGCACCTTGATTACTGGATGGTTTTTGGGCTTGGAATCGCCATGACGCTCGGATCTGCGTTTCACTGGCTGCCTTATAGTCTGACCGAAACCCTGGGGTTTGTGACTGGGGCCGCCTGTGTTTATCTGGTCGTCAAAGAACACATCTGGAATTTTCCCATCGGTATTGCCAATAACCTTTTCTTTCTGGTGCTCTTTGGGCAGGCACGGCTCTATGGAGATGCCGGGCTTCAGGTTGTATTTATGCTCCTGGGGATCCAAGGCTGGTATGTGTGGCTCTATGGCGGGAAAAATCGCACCCACCGTCAGATTGCCCATGCCACGCCGCCCATGCTGGGGCTGGTGACCGGGTTTGTCCTGTTTGGCACCTATGGATTGACCCAAATCTTGCACCGGGTGAGTGGGGCGGCGCCGCTTCTGGATGCCTTTACCACCGTGCTGAGTCTGGCCGCCCAGTATTTGCTCAACTGTAAATTGATTGAAAACTGGTATGTCTGGATCCTGGCAAATATCATTTATATCTACCTGTACCTCCATCGTGGGTTGCAATTAACCGCCATTTTGTACTTTGTTTTCCTGTGCCTGTGTATTGCCGGTCTGATCAACTGGACCCAAACCTTTAAAAAACAATCCGGAACACTCACATGCCAATCCGTGGATTAGTCATCGGGAAGTTTTACCCGCCGCATCGTGGGCACAAGTTTTTGATTGACACTGCCTGTGCCCAATCCGACCAGGTGACGGTTCTGATTTGCCGTCGCCCTGGCGAAATGCCGCCCACAGAGCAACGAGCAGAATGGCTGCGGGAAATTCACCCCACGGTCCAGGTCTTGATGATTGAAGACACGGTTGATTCAGATGATTCCGAAGGCTGGGCCAGCTACACCATCGAGTTCCTTGGCTGGTCGCCCGATGTGGTATTTACGTCTGAAAATTACGGCGAACGGTATGCCCATTTTCTCAAGTGTCGGCACGTGCTGGTGGATCAGGCCCGGATTCAGGTGCCGATTTCGGGAACCAAAGTGAGATCCAACCCACTCAGGTACTGGGATTTTCTGGAACCGCCGGTTCGAGCCTTTTACGCCCGGCGGGTGTGCCTCGTCGGTGCCGAATCAACCGGAAAAACAACCCTGGCGGCGCAACTGGCCAAAGCGTTCCAAACCGTCTGGGTGCCGGAATATGGTCGTGAATACTCAGAATGGAAGCTTGAGCAAGAAGGCGGGTATCACTGGCAATCAGACGAATTTTCCCACATCGCCCGAACCCAGTGCGAACGTGAAGCCGCTGCTGCCCGTCAGGCCAATCGGGTCCTGATTTGCGACACCGATGCCTTTGCCACCAGCCTCTGGCATCGGCGCTATCTGGAGTTTCCTTCATCTGAGGTGGAAGCAATTGCCGCTGCCCACCGCCGCCCTGATTTGTACCTGGTGCCAGACATCAACACGCCGTTTGTGCAGGACGGAACCCGTGACGGGGAGGGCATCCGGCACTGGATGCACACTGAATTTCTGTCTGAATTAACCCGCCAGGCACGCCCGTTTCAGGTGCTTACCGGATCATTTCAAGAGCGGTTTGACCAGGCTCAATCCTTGATTGATGGTCTTTTGCGAAACGGAGGAAGCAATGATTGAACCAGTTGATATCCCTACCCGAGAAACAACCAGTTTTCTGGCAGCACACCTGCCGCGCGAAGCCACCGTGCTTGAAGTTGGGTGTGGGAAAGGGCACGTCGCCAGAGCGTTGCATCAACTCGGCTATCACGTGACTGCCCTGGATTCAGACGTGGCTTCGCTGGATGAAGTCCGCCGCTGGGGAATCAAAACCCAGCTTGCCGTCTGGCCTGCCTATCAAGGGGAAAAAGTTGATGCCATTGCCTTTACCCGCTCGCTGCATCATATCCACCCACTTGACGACGCACTGCGCCGGGCGCAGGAAGTCCTCAAACCCACAGGAACGCTTCTGATTGAAGACTTTGCCTTTGCTGAGGCCGATGTGGATACGATCCACTGGTTCGTCAAGAAATTGCGGTGTGAAACCATTCACCGATGGATCAATTTGCATTCCGGAGAATTTGTCACGACGTTGCTCGAAGCCAGTGACCCGATTGCCGCCTGGCACCACGACCACAGCCACCACATTCATTCTATCCACACCATGACAGGGGCCGTTGCCGACCGGTTTCACCTCAAGTCAACCCTGGCGGTGCCTTATCTGTACCGGTACCTGATCCCGGTTCTGCCGCCGACTCAGATAGCGGCGGCTCTGGTTGAGGAACT
>DAOQNB010000526.1:0-5013 GCA_035335845.1 Acidobacteriota bacterium
CAACGGGCTGAAGCTGAAGCGCAACGGGCTCAACAGGCACTCTCCCAGATTGAACAGGAGCGACTGATTACTGAACGACTCAAGCAGAAACTGCTCGAACTTGGAATTGATCCTGAAACGGTTTAAACCGATACCGCACATCAGGATATCTACTCAACATCAGGGCGCGGCCAGTCAGTTACCGCGCCCCTTTGTTTCCACCGACTCAGTCATTTCACCCTCACATGATTTCAATTCGAACCTACCACGGCAACGCAGGGCTTGTACTCCAATCCAAACCCGATCTCGCCTCCCACTGGCCAAAACGCCATGAGTTCCCAATTTGGGTTGATATCGAATACCCAATCGAGGCAGACCTCAAACAACTGGTTGATGTATGCGAATTTCACCCATTGACCGTGGACGATACAGTTTCACCACACCATCAGCCCAAAATTGATGAATTTGACGATTATCTGTTTCTCGTCTTTCGAAGTGTCTCTCCGGTAACCGATGAATATGACATGTGTTACACGCCAGAGCGTCACACTCGTGAATACTGCAGCACCATGAAACTGGCCGTCTACCTTGGAAAAGATTTTTTGGTAACCATTCACGACAAGCAGGTACCGGCAGTGGTTGAAATGGCCAAATTTGTTGATACTCGCAATCTGGCCTACGAACAGCATCTGGATCAGATCCTGCACGGCATCGTGGACCGTCTGATTGATGGTGTTTTTCCGGTTCTGGAACAACTTGAAGATGAAGTTGAACTGATTGAAGACGAAATCTTTGCCGATCCCAAACCTATCCAACTCTCTCAAATCCTCAAGCTCAAACGCGAACTCCTGAACCTGCGCCGCCTTATCAGCCCACAACGCGAAATGCTCTCGCGCCTGAGTCGCCGCGAGGACCTTCCCTACATCCAGCCTCGAACGGCCATTTATTTTCGCGATGTGTATGACCATGCTGTCCGAATTGAAGAAGCCGCGATCATCCTGACCGATTTTGCCACTGGCGTCGCTGAAGCCTATCTCTCAGTGGCTTCAAACCGAATGAATGAAGCCATGCGGGTACTCACCGTGCTCTCAACCATTTTTATGCCGTTGACCTTTATCGCCGGCATTTATGGAATGAATTTCGACTACATGCCCGAACTCAAAGTCGCCTGGTTTTACCCGTTTTTGTGGTTTTTGATGATTGCAATTGCCCTCGCCATGCTGGTCTTTTTCAGGCGAAAGAAGTGGTTGTGAGAAAACCAGGGCTGAGGGCCTGGGGCTGAAGAAGTCGGGCTGAAGACATCGGGCTGAAGACATCGGGCTGAAGGCTTGTCACCTTGTCACCCTGTCACCCTGTCCCCATAAGCGCCAGGATAAGGGTTTCAGGCCTGCAGGACCGTCGTTTAATAGCCGTGGTGCGAAGCCCACGGTCACGGCCAGGACGCGACCCAGGCCCGACAAAAGCATCGTTCAATGTCAACGGAAGGGACACAGTTTTTCTTATCCTGGCGCATATGCACCCTGTCCCCCTGTCACTCAACAGGCAACAGGATGGTAAACGTGGTTCCCTTTCCCAATTGACTGGTGGCTGAGATCGTTCCACCGTGGGCCTCGACAATGCGTTTGACAATTGCCAGCCCAAGCCCGACCCCGAGACGTCCTTTTCCAGATTGCCCCTGCCGATACGGGTCGAAGATGATCGGCAATACATCAGGTTCAATCCCTTCCCCGGTATCGGAAATGCGGATCAGCACGGCAGTTTGACCGACACCAGAGTGCATATGCATGACTTCACTGGCTTCAACTGAAATCGTGCCGCCAGCCGGGGTAAATTTGATGGCATTTGAGAGCAAATTTGAAAGTGCCCGTTCTAGTTTTCCGACATCAATTGCCATGTCAGGGAGGTTCGGAGAAATCGCGGTTTCCAGGACGAGATTCTCAGACTGAGCGGCAATTCTGGTATTTTCGAGAAATTCTTTTAAAAATTCAGTGAACTTGACTGATTCGCGGCGCAGATGAATTTCCTTCGAATCGGTGCGAAAGACTTCGAGGAGTTCCCCAATCATAGCCAGGATTTTTGAGATGGTTTTGACGCTGGCATGCACCAGCGCTCCATAGGGTCCAGCCACAACGTCCCCATCAATGGATAAAAAATCAAGCGTCGCCTTGACCACACTGAGCGGAGACTTGAGGTCATGCACCAGCATCGCGGTAAAATTGGCTTTGATTTCGGCCATTTCCCGAAGCTGAATGTTTGCTTCGGCAAGTTCCTGGCGTGAAGCAGAGAGATCGGCGTTGGCCTGGGTCAACGCTGCATTCTTTTCAATCAACTCGTGCTGCAACCGGGCAATCCGAAGCTGACTGTTGACACGGGCCAGAACTTCCTCAATCTGAAAGGGTTTGGTTACATAATCAACGCCGCCAACTTCAAAAGCCCGCACCTTATCCATCGTTTCATCCAGTGCACTGATAAAAATAACCGGAATATCACAGGTAGCCGGGTCGGCTTTAAGCTGGGTACAGACTTCAAACCCGTTCATCTGCGGCATGTTGATATCGAGCAAAATCAGAGCCGGCTGGAATGTGCGAGCCACCGTGAGTGCCAGCCGCCCCGAAGTCACGGCCCGCACATGAAATTGATGGTCCTGCAATAGACCAGATAACAGATCAAGATTGGTTGGATTGTCATCAACGACCAGAATATCAGTTTGCGGCATAGGAAATTAGGGTTCAGGGTTTGGGGTTCAGGGTTTGGGGTTTGGGAATTGAAAAATTGAAAAGTTGAACAAGGACGAAAGGGACGAAAAGGACATAAAGGACATAAATTCGAAGACCGGAACCTGGAATCTGGAAATCAGGGTTACAGCCCTCAGCCCCAAGCCCGGCCTCTTCAGCTCGATTTCTTCAGCCCGACTTCTTCAGCCCAATTTCTTCAGCCCCGGTTTTTAATCAAACCAGGTCAACATCTCTTCAAACTGGTATTGCCGAGCCAGATGATGAAGTTCCTGAGCGAGGATTGGGTCAACTGAGTGAATGTGTTCAGCCACACCATAAACTTTTTCCCGATTGCAGCCAAGTACTGCCTCATACAGTTGGGTGCGTAATTCAGGAGCAAGACTGGCAATGGCCTGTTTCAAGGACTCTGGCTGGCCACAAGCCTGATGTGTTTCAGTCGTGATTTCAGAGCTGGACTCATAGGTAAACTCAACGCCAAGGTATTTTACGAGTTTCTCAACGATGACATCTGTTGAAAACGGCTTGATCACAATGTCATCGCAACCAGCTTCTAAAATAGCTGTCCGGTCAGCGTCAAACGCACTGGCTGAAATCGAAATGATCCAGGTTGGTACCTCAGAAATTGAGTTGGAAGCACCTGATTTTCCGGCTGATTCAGTGGCCCGAATCTGTCGGGTGGCTTCAAATCCGTCCAGGACCGGCATATGCATATCCATCCACACCAGATGTGGGCGCCAGTTTTGCCAGAGGGTGAGGGCCTCGGCGCCATTGGCTGCATCCTGGACATCAAACCCAAACTGTTTTAACAGAGTGGTCAGTAACTGCCGGTTTTCGACCATATCATCCACCACCAGGAGCCGAAAAACAGGTTGCCCGGTAGCCAGACCAATCACAGTTTTCGGCTTGATCGAGGTGGCACCCGCCATCACAGCCGGTAAATTGATGGCAAAACGAAACGTGGTTCCGCGTCCAAACTGACTCTCGACGGTGATTTCCCCGCCCATGACGTTGACAAAATCCTGACTGATGGTCAGCCCCAAACCGGTGCCTTCCTGCGCCTGCAACCCGCTTTGGGTTTGGGTAAAGGGCTGGAAAATTTTCCCAATCTCTGCCGGAGCAATCCCGGCCCCAGTGTCTGAGACTTCAAAGGTGGCCAGTTCCTGATGACGGCTGACTTTCAATTTCACTTCGCCACGCTCAGTAAATTTAAAGGCATTCCCCAGCAAGTTGATCAAAACCTGACGCAATTTGCGTTCATCTCCCACCACAAACCTGGGGAGTTCTGGCGGAAACTCAATCGCAAACCGCAGATGTTTGGTCTGGGCTCGGAATCGGAAGAGTCCTTCGAGTTCGGTCAAGAGCATCCGCAGATCAAAGGTTTTTTCTTCAAGAACAACCTGGCCAGCTTCAATTTTTGACAGCGAGAGAATGTTATTGATCAGATTGAGCAAATGCTCGCCGCTACGAATGATAATCCCCAGATATTCACGGTCTTCGTCCGAACGACCCGGTACCCGGTTGAGCAACTGGACAAATCCCAAAATGGCATTGAGCGGGGTGCGGAGTTCGTGACTCATATTGGCCAGAAACAGGCTTTTGGCTTTGCTGGCTTCCAGCGCCTGCTGACGCTGGACGAGGGCTTCTTCCTTGGCCTCCTGAGCCTGCTGTTCTGAAATGCTCAGTTTGGTTACCAGTCGGGCCAGTTCATCGGCCTTTTCTTTGGTCAGCGCTTCTGATTTCGCCAGCGCCGCCGTTCGTTCCCGGATTTTGGCTTCGAGCTGGGCGTTGGCCTGCCTGAACCGAAACACCCGCCACTGATATCCGCTATACCCACCTCCAACCACCACAACCCCATAGATGACAAAGGCCCACCACGTTACCCACGGCGCCGGGCGAATCGTAAATCCGATTTCCACCGGGCCAGAAATGTTTCCAGCATAATCGCGCCCCCAGACTTTGAACCGGTAGTGTCCTTGCGGCAGCGTCGTGTACACGGTTTTGGCTTCGGTTGTCCAGGGTGTTGGCCGATCCTGTAATCCAACCAGTTGGGTACAATACTGGCTATCCGGTTCGCGGAAATAACTCAGCAAACTGTATTCGATGACAATGTTGTTTTCGTCGTGGGCAAATTCATGGCCGGTGTTCCATTCGCTGGCCAGTTGAGTTAACCCTTGTGCCTGAAACAATGGCGACCCGTTGATCAACAGTGATTCAAGCCGGAGTGGCTTGGCCATCAAATCTGGGATTTCCTGGGTTGGATCAAAAAAAGTGGCGCCGCCAATCGTTCCAAACCACAGCC
>DAOQNB010000527.1:0-5011 GCA_035335845.1 Acidobacteriota bacterium
TTGAACTCACACAGAGTGTTCTTTGAGTTTCACAGGTGAGGGAACCTGGTTTTTTATCCTCTGACACCCGTGGCATTATGGCTGATATTGGCGGATTGCCATTTTTGGTTGATACAACTGGCTCTTTCGCGCTTCAGTTCAAAATTCACAAAATATGTGGAGGTACGTGTGAGGAAATTCCTTTCCCGGCTTGTGTTTTTGGTCATCGTTTTTTCAGCCCTTTCCGGTGTTGATTGGGCACAGAACGCGGATCTGGCATCCAGCGCCCCCCAACCTGATGATCGCTTCAAAGCAGATATTCTGGTTGTCATTGCTCATCCTGATGATGATTCTGCCGCTGCCGCGTACCTGGCGAGAGCCGTTTTTGACCAGGGCAAGCGGGTGGCGGTGGTCTATACCACTGATGGAAAGGGGGGAAACAATCAAATCGCCACCGAACGCGGCGCCGCGCTGGGGGCCGTTCGGCAAATTGAAGCCCGCACAGCCCTGGCGGCACTTGGAATCAACCAGGTCTGGTTCCTTCAAGGCCGCGATACGGCCACCCAAAATGTGCTCTTGTCGCTGGCAAATTGGGGGCATGGCCAGGTTCTGGAAGATGTGGTGCGAATTATACGGCTAACCCGTCCGGAAGTGGTGATGACCTGGTTTCCGCATGCGGTTGCCGGCGAAAATCACGGTGACCACCAGGCATCGGCGGTGGTTGCCACCGAAGGATTTGACCTGGCCGGGAACCCAACCGTGTTTCCAGGACAACTGGCACCACCCCGACTGAGGTTTCCGACTGAAAATCTTCAACCCTGGCAGCCCAAGAAACTGTACTTTTTCTCTGATGCCTTCGACGAAAATTTCATGATTGGAAAAGGACCGGAATATTCAGTCAGCGACGTTTCTCCTGCCCGCAAAGTCCCCTATGCCTTTTGCCGGCTGGCTGCGATGTCGGCCTATGGCTCGCAGTTTGGAAACCGGCTTCCCAAAGCGCTGACAGATGCTCTTTCATCCGGAGATGCCACCACCGCCCTCAAGCTTCTGGTGCAGTTACGACCCACAGCGCTTGACCCCGAACGGTTCATCCTGGGAAAAAGCCTGGTCCAGGCCAGCCTGACCGGAGATATTTTCGAAGGAATTCCCAAAGGCCCCATCGCCTATGTGCCACCGCCGCCATTTGAACCAGCACACCACACCAATCTTTCTATCGAACTGGCTGGAACCTGGAGTTTTTATAAAGAATTTTGGAAAGCTCACGGACTCGCCCATCTGGAAGCAATGCTTCCAAATGAGACGGCGGTGCTGCCCGGAACTGAGTTCCCGATTTCCCTGCTCCTTCGCAACGATTCCAATGACGTGGTGACGATGACCGTACTCTCAAGTCTTCCTGATGGATGGACTGAAAAAACCCGCCCCAAAACGTACCCGCTTCCGGCTCACAGCACCTATCTTGTCCAAACGACAGTGACTGCTCCCTCGCGCGAAGTGCGGGATTGGAATTCGATCAAATTTGAAGCTATCAACGGGACCACGTCTATCGGATCAGTCAGTATTCGGGTTCAGGTTCGCCCTGGGGCGATGCCGCACTGATCTTTGAGCAAGATGTTGCTCTTTTGGGCGAAATTCAGGTCATTCGTCATTCCCCAAATTTTGCCCAAAAGACTGACCTGTTCCCCGGTTTTGGTATCTGATGAGACCAAAATCAAAGGACAAAAAGGACGGAAAGGACTGGTTCGAAGCCGGTTTTATCGGAGTGACGGGGAAAATTTGGTGAATTTTTCATTCCTCTCAAGGTTCACCGAAATTCCCCGGTGCGGGTCAGGTCCCGAACTGACCGGCGCTGATCTTTGAGCAATGCGGTGCTAGTTTGGGCAAAAATTAGGTCATTCTTCATTCTTCATGCTTCATTCTTCATTCTTCATTCTTAAGGATCTGTCTCCTCACAGAAAAAATGTGGTATGCTGGTGCTTCACATCAGTTCCGAAGCTTCCCAGCTCAGGTCTCTCGCCCTGACCCAACCGACTCTCAATTCTCAAATTTCCCTCCGCGAGGTGTCTATGCCAGGTAAAAACACTCCTCTTCATATTGCCCCCCATATTGCTGAAGCCATCGAATCCGGAAAACCAGTGGTTGCACTTGAAAGCACCGTTGTTGCGCACGGTCTTCCCTTCCCGCAAAATCTGGAAGTGGCTCATCACATTGAACAAGAAGTCAAAAACATGGGCGCCATTCCAGCGACAATTGGAGTGGTCGGTGGTGTCCCCACCATTGGGTTAAACGAAGAGGCGCTGGCATTGCTGGCACGTGGCGAACAGGTATTAAAACTCTCACGGCGCGACATTGCGTTTGCTGTGGCAATGGGCCGACACGGTGCCACAACCGTGGCTGGCACGGCAGCACTGGCGGAAATGGCCGGAATTCAGGTTTTTTCAACTGGCGGGATTGGCGGTGTCCACCTTGGGGCTCGCGAGACCTGGGACATCAGCGGTGACATTCTGGAATTATCGCGCACTAAAGTCATGGTCATCTGTTCGGGCGCCAAAGCTATTCTTGACCTGCCAGCAACCCTGGAAAGTCTTGAAACAAATGGAATTCCCGTGGTTGGGTACCAGAGCCACGAATTCCCGGCTTTTTATACTTCGAAAAGCGACCTCTTCCTCAGTGCCCAGGTCAACACTCCAGCCGATGCCGCGAAATTCTGGAAAATGCACTGTGCGTTTGGCGGAGGCGGAGGCGCCGTGCTGGCCGTTCCGCCACCCGTAGACAGCGCACTTGATCCATCAGCCTTAAACGAAGCGATTGGAACGGCATTGATTCAGGCCGAACAAAAAGGTGTTCGAGGTCAGGCTGTCACGCCATTCCTGTTGCGAATGGTCTGTGAACTCACCGGCGGCGCCAGCCTCAAAGTCAATATTGCGTTGCTGCTGCAAAACGCCCGCATTGCGGCCCTCATCGCCAAAGAACTGGCGTGAAGAAAGAATGAAGAATGAAGAATGAAGAATGAAGAAACTCGATTGATGAAATATTCTTGGTTCTTCGAAGATATTGGTTCCAAAGCATCCGTCACCTATATTTTCTTCATTCTCAATTCTTCATTCTCAATTCTTCACCCGACTTACATCCGAAAAACGCCGTAGCGTGGGGCGCCACCGCTGACAAAATCACGGTTATAAGCCATTGAAATCCCGGCGGCCAGATGGGCGCGGGTTTCGCGCGGGTCAATGATGCCGTCATCCCACAGACGGGCAGTCGCAAAATAAGCGGACGATTCCTCATCAAATCGTTTCACAATCGCCTGCCGTTTGACTTCGAGTTTTTCACGGTCGGGCTCGATCCCTTTGGCTTTGAGCGCTGCTGCCTGAACACTGACCAGGACTCCGGCGGCCTGCTCGCCGCCCATCACGGCAATCCGGCTGTTTGGCCAGGTAAAGAGCAACGTTGGATCAAACCCACGCCCGCACATGCCGTAATTCCCCGCCCCATATGAGCCGCCGATAATCACTGAAAACTGTGGCACACTTGAGTTTGCTACGGCGTTGACCATTTTCGAGCCGTGTTTGATGATGCCTTCACGCTCCACTTTTGAACCAACCATAAAGCCAGGAACATTTTGAAGGTAAATCAACGGGGTGCGTGACTGGTTGCAAAGCTGGATAAATTGTGTCGCTTTCATGGCGCTTTCTGAAAACAGAACGCCGTTATTGCCAATGATTCCAACCTGATAGCCGTCAATATGGGCATAACCAGTCACAACGGTTGGGGCAAAATCCTTTTTGAATTCCCAAAAGCGCGAGCCATCCACAATCCGGGCGATGACTTCGCGGATTGGAAACGGTCGCCGCAAATCAACCGGGATAATTCCAAAAAGCTCCTCAGGGTCATACATTGGCTCTTCCGGAGATTGGCGACCCGGCGGTGTCATTTTGCGCCAGTTGAGGTGGGCGACAATTTCCCGTCCAATTCGAATGGCATCGGCATCATCCACCGCCGTGTAATCACTGACCCCAGAAACCCGCCCGTGCATATCGGCGCCGCCCAGTGTTTCATCGTCAACATCCTCACCCGTGGCCATTTTCACCAGCGGCGGACCAGCCAGAAACACCTTGGCCTGTCTTCGAACCATCACGGTAAAGTCTGACAGGCCAGGAACATAGGCACCGCCGGCAGTGCAACTGCCAAACACCAGTGAAATCTGTGGAATCCCCTGGGCAGACATCCGCGCCTGATTGGCAAACCCGCGCCCACCGTTATCGGCAAAGAGTTCAGCCTGATAGAGCAGGTTGGCTCCGGCAGATTCAACCAGATAAATCGTCGGCAACCGGTTTTCAAGGGCAATTTGTTGACATCGCAGGCTTTTTTCAACACTCATCGGGTAAAAAGCCCCACCTTTGACAGTTGCATCATTGGCCATCAACATGCACTCGACGCCGTTGATAACACCAATGCCATCAATATGCGACGCACATGGCGATTCGTTGTCATACATTCCCCAGGCTGCCAGCGGCGCAAGCTCAATAAACCGGGTGCCAGGGTCAATCAGGAGTTCAATTCGCTGGCGAGGCAATAGCTTTTTGCGAGCCTGAAACTTGCGGGCCGCTTCTTCGCCACCTCCCTGGCGGACAAGATCAAGCCGATCCCGTAAATCCTGGGCAAGTCTGAGGTTATGTTCGTAATTGAGTTGAAAGTCTTCGCCGTCTGGGTTGATATGGGTGTGAAGTATCATTGAATGAATCCGATTTTGAATGTTGAGTGATGAGTGATGAAACTGTGGTTCGCAGACGAATTATGAAGGATGAGCCCCAGCGATTGAAATGATTATTTTGTATCTCTGGCACTATCTCACTGAATATAAACTTGTTAAGTAGCTTGCCGAAAATTTCCAGACATTTTAACCACGGAAAACACGGAAAAGAATCAAGCACTTACCAAATCCAATATCTCAGGAAACTTATGACAAGGTACTTCCCTGTTTTCTTCATTCTTCATTCTTCATTCTTCATTCTTCATTCTAACAAGGATGAGCCCC
>DAOQNB010000528.1:0-4993 GCA_035335845.1 Acidobacteriota bacterium
ATTCTTCATTCTTCATTCAACTCCGCTCTATTTCCAGCTTGAGAAAGTGCGTGGCGCAGGAAATGCACGGGTCATAGTTGCGGATTGCCTGCTCGCATTGCCAGGTGAGTTCTTTGGTTGGCATGGTCAGGTTGCGGGAGATATACACCTGCAAATCCTGTTCGATGGATTTTTGGTTCTGCGAAGTCGGCGGGATAATTCGGGCATCAGTGATAAGTCCTTCTTCATCAACTGAATATCGGTGATGGAGGATGCCACGAGGTGCTTCGGTGCAACCATGTCCGGTACCGGCCACCGGGTGAACTTCGACCGATGGGTGATCTGGCAGGTCATAGTTGTCAATGATGCGGATGGCTTCGTCATAGGCATACAGAAGCTCAACGCCACGGATCACGATGCTCAAAAACGGATTCAGGCAGGGGACGGGGAGACCCACTTCGCGAGCAGCTTCTTGAGCCAGCGGCGACAGACGATCAAAATTGAGGCTGAACCGGGCTTGCGGACCGACACAATAGGCGCCGCGCTCACGCAACCGGCAGTGGAGCGCGTTTGAATGGGCCACGTGTTCTTCAACAAAATGGGTATGAAAGTCCTGGATGGCGATATCAAGCCCGGCGGTTGACACCAAACGACCTTCATTAAACGGGTATTCGTCTGGGTGGCGAAGTGCCACAAATTCATAGTCCTTTTCAAAATCCGGAACATCAAGTTGTTTTAGCCATCGAACAGTTTTGAATGTTTCATCACGTCCAATCAGCAGTTTTTCCCGAAGTTCGCGAAGTTCCCGTTTCGATGGAACTTTATAAAAGCCGCCGACTTTGACATTGATCGGATGAATTTCCCGTCCGCCAACCAGCCTGACGATATCATTGCCGAATTTTTTGATCTGCAAGCCGCGCTGAACAATTTCCGGGTGGTCTTTGGCCATCTGAATGGCGTCTTCATATCCCAGAAAATCAGGCGCATGGAGCATAAACATATGCAGGGCATGACTTTCGATCCATTCGCCACAATAAATCAGGCGACGTAGTGCCCGGAGTTGCCCGGTTACTTTGACTCCAAAGGCGTCTTCGATGGCGTGAATGGCACTCATCTGATAGGCAATCGGGCAAATACCGCAAATGCGGGCGGTAATGTCGGGTGCTTCCTGATAGCCACGTCCACGCAAGAAAGCCTCAAAAAAGCGAGGCGGTTCAAAGATCTTGAACTGAATGTCAGTGACCTGGTCGCCTGCAATTTTGACAAACAGGGCCCCTTCGCCCTCAACTCGTGCCAGATAATCAACCTTGATTGTCTTTTTCATCATAAACTTCGCTCTCCTTGCGGAAGGGCTCTGCAAAGGCATTAAAGGTGCGGAACACACGTGAGACTTCGCCAGATTTCATCCCAAGTTGAACCAGGTGCGTTCCTAGCGAAGCCGTATTTGGGGTTTCCATTGGACCAAAGCAGCCATAACATCCACGATGATATGATGGGCAGATGGCCCCACACCCGGCGTGGGTGACTGGCCCCAGACAGGGTGTTCCATGCGCGACCGATACACACACATTTCCATTGAGTTTGCATTCAACACAGACGCTGTGGCGCGGGATGACTGGTTTGCGGTCATTGACGAAGGCGCTGATGACTTCGACGAGTTGATATTTGTTGATTGGACACCCTCGTAACTCAAAATCAACCGTCACGTGATAATCAATCGGAGTTGAGTGGCTCAAGGTACTGATGTATTCCGGAGTGGCATATACAATCGAGATAAAGTCTTTGACTTTCTTGAAGTTCCGCAGTGCCTGAACCCCACCAGCCGTGGCACAGGCTCCAATCGTAACCAGTCGTCGTGAGGCGCGGCGGACTTCGTGGATGCGCTCGGCGTCGTGCTGGGTGGTGATAGAGCCTTCGACCAGCGACAGGTCATAAGGGCCTTTGACCACGGCCCGGGTCGCTTCCGGGAAATAGGCAATATCAATTGCCCCGACGACGCTCAACAGTTCGTCTTCACAATCAAGCAAGCTCAATTGACATCCGTCACACGAGGCAAATTTCCAGACAGCAAGCTTTGGTTTCTTTTTCGCTTTCATGGTGATGCCTTTCCTGGGAGTAGGGCTGAGGGCTGAGGGCTGAGGGCTGAAGAAACAACACCTTCAGCAAACCCTGAGCCCCAAGCCCCAAGCCCTCAGCCCTGCTTTACACTTCCCGTTTCCCAAACAACCCTTGAACCTGGTCAAATCGGAACACCGGTCCGTCTTTGCAGATAAAATTTGGGCCGTACTGGCAATGGCCGCAAAAGCCGACCGCACATTTCATGTTGCGCTCCATCGAAATGAAAATCCGTTCGCTGGGGAGTCCTCGTCGGTTGAGTTCGAGCATGGTGAAGTGCAGCATGACTTCAGGCCCGCAGACAAAGGCTACGGTATGGTGCGGATCAAACCCGGCCCGTCGGATGAGTGTTGTCACCACACCAACGTGTCCGCGCCAGTTTCCGGCAGAACGATCCACGGTGACGAGTGCTTCGATATCAAACCGACCGCGCCAGAGTTCAAGTTCTTTGTGATAGAGGATGTCCGACGGGCTCCGCGTGCCATAGAGCACTACTACTTTCCCATATTTTTCACGATGCGCCAGGATATGATAGAGCGCCGGGCGAAGTGGGGCCAGCCCAATGCCGCCAGCCACCAGCACGATGTCACTTCCTTCCACCGATTCGATTGGCCATTGCGTGCCATAGGGGCCCCGAATGCCAATCACATCGCCTCGTTTCGATTGCCGCATAATGTTGGTCACGGTGCCAACAGCGCGGGTGGTATGGACGAGCATTTCCGGTTTGGCTGGATCTCCGCTGATTGAAATTGGGATTTCACCTACCCCAAACACATAGAGCATATTGAACTGGCCCGGCGCGAACCGAAATTCCCGATTCCCATTGGAGGCAGCCAGTTCCAGGGTGAAGGTGTCGTGTGTTTCATGTTGAACCCGTTGAATGACAAAGGGCGTCGGAATCATCGGGTCATTGTGATAGGAAATTTGTACGTTCGAAATCATTTCCCGACCCCGTAAATATCGAGCAGTTGAAGGCTTGTTGCTTCCAGGCGCTGGCTGAGTATGTAGGAAAATCGTTTCAACAATTCATACCCCAGGCTGTGATCGGCTTCACATTTGGTCCGCAAACACTTGCCATCGAGGGCAATCGCTCGGGTGAGTTCGGTTGCTTTGGCATCAAAGTGCCAGCGATAGGGTGGAATAAGCCAGGACCATCCCAAAATCTCGCCTTCGCTGACCGTTTGAACCGTGATCGCACCTCGATTTGGGGCAAATAACTCAACCGCAATTCTGCCGTGTCTGATCAAGTAGAAGCTGTTGGCTTCTTCGCCGCATCGAAACAGAAATTGCCCCGGCTGAAACCGAACGTTTGAGGCGCAACCGACCAGTAATTTCAAATATTGGGGCTCGATATCCTTAAAAAAAGAATGTTCTGCCAGGTATCGTTCCAGATTTTCCATGGACGCCTCCTCTAAAAGTGATGAAAAAGGACAAAAAGGATTTTTTAGGGTTCAGGGTTCAGGGTTCAGGGTTTGAAGTACTGAGGTGACTGATCCCACTCAAGATTGAGGACTGGGGAACTGCCGTTACCGCTCAAGCTGGAGTATCTTGCTCTGAACCCTGAACCCTGAACCCTAAACTTACTTCTCTGATTCCCGAATCGTCTGAACCTCTTTGGTGATGTCAATTCCGACGGGACACCAGGTAATGCACCGCCCACAGCCGACGCAGCCCGAAGTCCCAAACTGGTCAATCCAGCTTGCCAGTTTGTGGGTCATCCACTGGCGATATCGGGATTCTGGTGATGAGCGGACGGGACCGCCGTGGATATAGGAAAATTCGACAGTAAAGCAGGAGTCCCAGCGCCGCCAGCGTTCGGCAATGTCGCCAGTCAGGTCTGTCACGTCTTCCACTGTTGAGCAAAAGCACGTCGGGCAGACCAGTGTGCAGTTGGCACAGGTCAAACACCGTTGGGCGATGGCTTCCCAGATCGGGCTTTCAGAATTTCGATAGAGCAGGTCTTTAATATTTTCGGTGTTGAGGGTTCGCCCCATCTGTGACGCTGACTGGGTCATCAGGGCATCAACTCTGGTTGTTTCGGCTGGATCTGCCGTTTGATGTGGAATCTGATTGAGAACTTCCATTCCGGCGTCAGTTCCGGCCTCGACCACAAAGTAATGGCGATCAGCTTCCAAAATTTCAGTCACGGCCAGGTCATACCCGGCAGTGGCTTTGGGGCCGGTCTGCATCGAAGCGCAAAAACAGGTGCCGCCAACCACGGTACAATTGACCGCCACGATGAAGAGATTGTGTGATCGTGCCTGATAGCGGGAATCAGTGTACTGGCCGCTCGTAAAAACCTGTTTCTGAATTGTCAGGGCATGGAGTTCGCACGAACGAACCCCGATGAACGCCATGGGCTGGATTTCTTCGGCTTCGGTTTCGACCTGAAAGCCAGTCTCAGTTTTTCGGGCGCTCCAGAGCTTGACGCGTGGTGGGAATAAAAACTTTTTCCAGGAATGCGGGCCGACGACATAGCCGAAATGGGCATCATCGGTACGTTTTTTGATGCGATAGAGAGCGGCTTCCTGTTCATCAGTCCAACCGACGGGTAAGTCTGACACGCCTTCAATTTCATCATACACAATCGCCCCATCCCGTAGCGTCGGGCCAATGGTGCGATACCCTTTTTGATGGAGCACTTCGAACAACCGCTGAAAATGGACCCGCTCCACGACGACAGTGGGGGGGGCTGGTCGGTCAGTGTGAGTCATCGGTTTTCACGATGTAGTGGTCTGGCTTCCAACAGGCCAAATCACGACATCGTCCTCCTGGGAAAGCGGCAAAGTAGGGTTCAGGGTTCAGGGTTCAGGAAGAGACAATTCTTTAAAGAACTGAACCATTTCTCAATCTGAAAAGAAGACCCAAAAAGGATAAAATTGAGAGTTCTACTTGAGTG
>DAOQNB010000529.1:0-4992 GCA_035335845.1 Acidobacteriota bacterium
CCCGCGCCGGTTGGAAAGATTCCGTCTTCGTCACCGACAGCGGCAAGGAAATCCCCCAAATTTGCATCCCAATGACTGGTGGCAAGTTCAAATACCGCAACCTCAGTGCTATCGGTGGCAAGTATATCAACGGCAAGGAGATGAACACCAAAACCTGGTACGGCCTGGCGCGAGCGATCCAACTGGCTCAAAAGCTTACCCCTACCCAGATGTCCTTGCCGGAAACGGGCCCATCACCGGATGGATTACCCCAACCTGTCAGCCGCGAGAAACGCACCATCTTTCATTGCAATGGTGAATCATCGGTCGTCGTCGCCCACTATTACGGCATCCCGGCCTTTTGCGGCCTCACCGGTGAAGCCTCATTACCCACGGTTGAAATGATTCAGGAAATCAAGGATGCCAAAGTCGAAGTGGAAATCATCCTCGATAATGACGACACCGGCAGAAATGGGGCACAGGCACTCAAGGCGCTCTACCAGAAACACGGTGTCCCGGTTACGGTCCGTCGCTTTAACGAAGACCTGCCTGAAGGCTTTGACCTGCGCGAGCTTTGCGCCATGTATAAAGACAAGGCCCGGAAGCGAATGGATGAGGATGCTCCAGTTTACGAAGGCACAGACGACGGCAAAGACCGGGCGTGGTTCAATGCAGCACAGTTCAAGTTCACAATGGCGTTCCTTTCCCAGCTTGGAGTCAAGCCAGCGATGCGAATGACCATCCTTTATATCCTGGCACTGATGAGCGGTCGAAGTTGCGGGCCACTCTCCAATTTCCGATTGGGACAATTCACCGGCCAAATGTCAGACGCTGACTTTGACGACCTCAAATCGGACCGAGCCAGCACCCGCTTTATTGATGCCAAAATCAACGTGAGCCGGCGAGGGAAACGGCTTTGGGGCGCAATTGACCTGTTTCAGAAGAAGACCGGCATTCAACTGATTGACCGAACGCCCGGCGGCCCCGATAAAACCGGCAAGCTGGTTTCGTCTCAGGTTCGCATCCGGTTCTACCCGGCAATGATTGCCGCCCTTGAGATGATTGATAAGTCAGGGATGAAGTGGGAAGAAAAGGACCTTGAGTTGAGCCGCGCCGCCCGTGAGTTTGCCAATATCGAACTGGCCAGCGTTAAAGTCAAAGAGACCGAAAAGCTCACCCGCGAAGAGAAGGACTGGGTCAAGATTCACAAGTTCATTGGCTGGGTTGGCCGCCGCGTTGATGACGGACGCTGGACAGAAGATATGGTCAACTACCTGTACTCGAAAATGGAGGATATGAACGCGAAATGGAATCTGATCCAGCCGCCGGAAAAAACTGAAGCCATCATTGCCGCCGCGTTGGAAAAAGAAGAAAAGGCGTTCGGGTACAGCGCCGCTGAAAATCCTGGGGAGTTTGAAGATTCCAAAGATTCCGAAGATTACGGAAACCGCACCGATGTTGATTCCGGACAGGTCGCCGGTTTTTTTAGCGATGTTGAAATAAAAAATCTGTCCCTTGGGACCCAAGACAGGAATGGAGAAAGAAAAACGAATGGCTTTGACGATGCTGCCCCCTTGCCCATCGCTCAGGCTGATGGAGCAACGTTGCACGGTGACGCTTCAGAATTCGTCCCCAGAAGAATAGAAGAAGGGGTACCAGTTCAATCTGATCTCTTTTCCTTTCTCAACTCTGATCTTCAACATGGGGCCGCTGGCGAAATTTTTGAATCACCAAACAACGAAAAAAATCGCGGCGACGAATCGGAAACAAAAACGAACCCAAAAACGGCGAAAATCCAAACCGGCGATGCCCCTGATTTTGGCCCTCATCCTGCCGATGAATTTGAACCTGGATTCAGCAACGGCTTTGGTGACATCGGGCGCTCGCTGGTTGAGCCGGTTGAGCCGGTTCGGTATGAAGCCACTGAAGAATTAACGGCGGATGATTGTGGCCACGATGAACTTGACGGACTTGGTGAATCTGATGGAATCGCGGTGGACTGTCGAGGCGAAGAAGACGACGAACGCGAACCCGGTGACGAAACCGGCGACGCGTCGTTTGACTTTGCGGATGACTTATCAGGTGGGAATGATGATGCCAGCGAAAATGCCAGCGACAGTGATGAGGAGTTGAACGCGGATGAAATTTTTCAGAGCGCAAGTTTCCCCGTTGTTCGCAACCAGGTTTTAGCTTTGGCACCGGATCCGGTGGCTCTTCTTTCCGTTGCGTTTGCTTCACCTGACTTATCCGCGCCGTTGGCCCCAACACAAAACGCGAAATTTGCAAAACGCGAAACGGGCGCTGAAACCTCAAAAAACGGCCAAATAGGGGACCAAATAGGCCCCTATTGCGAAAAAACGCTTGACGCAAACAAAGGACTTACGGGAGCGGATTTTTCCAAAAAGACCCAAGATCGAGTACTGGAGATCATTGGAAGTTCCGTGCATTTTGAACTACGAAAACTTGAAGACGCCCTCGACATCCCGCCGGATGTGTTCCTGCACGACCTCCAGTTTATCGC
This sequence comes from Acidobacteriota bacterium, assembly GCA_035335845.1. Taxonomy (GTDB): domain Bacteria; phylum Acidobacteriota; class Blastocatellia; order Chloracidobacteriales; family Chloracidobacteriaceae; genus JACQXX01. The sequence goes on from DAOQNB010000529.1 coordinate 2,501, forward strand.
TGAAGAGCCGCCGGAAACGCGCCGCAAGTATGCCGCTGAACGTTTCAAACTGATGATGGGTCAGTTGACATCCACCAAATGGGACACCTATTACTGCATCCAGGAGAACCGGCACGCGGTCCAGGAGTTGTTCGGCAGTGCTATTCGAACGCTCCTGAAGCGGTTGCCGGAATTCGATCCACCAAAAGCCAAAGACGCGGAAACAATGGCCAACGGTTCAGGGTTAAGGTTGGTTTCAGGTGATTTGATGGACCGGATGACGGAGACGGTCGAGGTGGGATAACCCTAAAAGAAGCAGCGGTTTAGTTGAATAATTTAACCGGTTGGTGTATATTTATTTTTGCCGTAGCAGGCAAAAAGGCCATATGACATCAGCTATTACCATCCTGCAGCCCGATGGCCGGGACTGCTACCTGTGGGGTGGTAATAGCTGATTTTGTTTTGGAGGGGGTATGTCTGATTTGACTTTTTATTATTTCGGGAAAGTTGAAGTTCGAACCATTCGTGAAAACGGCAAGGTTTGGTTTGTTGCCGCCGATGTAGCGGAAATTTTGGGTGTGACCAGAAACAGAATAGTGCAAATACTTAAAAACATTAAGGATACAGCGAAGGGTGTAAGGAGAATTTACACCCCCGGCTCTGAGCAAAACGTGGTTGTAATCTCAGAGGAAGGCGTGTATCAGGTGTTAATGGCAAGTACCCGGCCCAACGCTGAGAAGTTTAAGAAGTGGTTAGCTGAAGAGGTTTTGCCACAAATTCGCAAAACCGGGCGCTACATTCCGACCAGTATCCTGGATTACGCAGAGCATACCAAAGAACCGCAACAGAAAACGATGTCCAGGGCGGCAAATGAATTCAACTTTGAGCACGGTGGGAAAGAGTCCATTATCAGTTACAACGTGGAAAATTGCATTGCCCATACCGGAGAACACCCGTTGCAGGTTAAGGAACGCGGGAAGAAAGCCAAACTCAAGGCAGTAGATCGGGCTTCAGCTAAAGCGGTATTAAGGAAATTGCAACCTGAAGTGGCATGCGCAATGAGTCTGGCTGACAACCTGGTGAGTATGGGGGCGCAACCGGACAAGGTTTTTGAGGTGACAAAAAAGGCGGCTGAAGTCTTCAAGGGGATGATTGACCTTGGCTTCACGCCGCCGGAATTGAACCGATAAGTTGAATAAAATCACAGCATACGACGAAGCCCATCATTGCGAGTGTTGGGCTTTTTGGTTAGGTGGAAACTCCCATCTTGCGGAGTTCTGTTTGCATTATTTCAAGTTCTGATGGCGAATCGGCAACCTCAGCCAGCGCTTCACTCACTTTTTTGATTGCGTCTTTTGCGTTCAGGCTGGCAAACGTCGTGTCAATTTCTTTTGGGGTAACCCGGTTGTATGGTTGCTGGTTCAATACGTCAAGCTTGGCTTGAACGGTGTCTGCTACAGCTTCAAATCCGGCATCGGCAAAAGCTTTATTCAGCCGGTCAATTGCATTTGGGGCATTAAGAGTGATCGTGACTGGCTCACTCTCCTTCTGGAGTGCCCGCGTTCCCAGATAGTTGCGTTGAATCAATTGCACTGTTTGCCATTCACGAAGCGTCATCCCTTGTGGCTTATTGCGAAGAAACAGGATTTCAGCCAGCGAGTAGCTGAACCCCATTCTGCTTGTGAATTTGATAGCTGGCTCTTTAGCGGGTTCGCCTGTTGGTTCATCGCCATCGGTGGGCTTTATGATTTTTGGGTCACTCGGCTTGTCCGCTTTATCTTTGGCGTAAGACGTGGCCGAAAATGTGCGCCCTTCCCGGCTCCAGAACTCAGTATCCAGCGCCGGGTTTTCTTTCTCAATTCCTTCAGGTTCTTCGATGGTGAGTCGTTGGATAATCGGCTCAATTGAAACACTTGTCGTGCCATCGGGTGAGGCTGTCACCGTGATGCGAGAGTTGGTGTGCTGGTCGCTGATTTTCACAGCCAGCGTCAACAGTTCCTGAGCGGGGGTTGATTTGGCGCCCAGGATGTTTGGCGGGTCAGGCCGGTAGAGATCGAGCGCATAGGCGAAAACACGGGCGTTGTTCACTTCCCGAAGTTTGGCGGCCTTGAGTTCTCGTTTCAGTTGGGCGATTTGTTTATCCTTGCTTACTGGTTTTGATTCTTTCTTTGACATCATTTGACTCCGGTGTGCGTTCGCTGGCGCGAAGGATGGTGAAGGGGGCTTTAAGGTCACGGGCGGCTTTGGCCTGTCCAAGCTGAAGGGCTTCAGCTTCCGTTTCGGCTTCCACGTCAACGTGGCTGGGCATCTTTTTGCCATTGTAGGTCCATTCAAGATGGACAATCCATTTGGTCATTGGCAGCTTCCTTTCTGGTGAATGATGGTGAAATTATGTGCTGGTATTTTAAAATGTCAAACAAAATGATACGCTAAGGCATTGCAAATCAACCGAAACATTAACCTGAGAGTGACCCTTTATGTCAAAGAAAGACCAGATCGAAAACGCCTTTACC
>DAOQNB010000530.1:0-4980 GCA_035335845.1 Acidobacteriota bacterium
AATGGAGAATGAAGAATGGAGAATGAAGAATGAAGAATGAAGAATGAAGAATGAAACCCCATTTTCTTCAAGCCCAAAGTCTTCAGCCCCAAGCCCTCAGCCCCAAGCCCAAAGTCTTTAGCCCCAAGCCCTCAGCCCCAGAATATGACCGATTTGACCCGGTTTGCTCCAGCGTTACTCGAAAGTGATATGGTTTATTTCAAGCTTGGTGCCCGGTGCACTCCATTGCGCGGCGCCTGGTTAGCTCGGGTGCCAGGCCTGGAGCATCTGGCGGCGGGCTGCATCCTGGTTGATGTAGATATGCTTCAAATTGAATCAGATAGAGAAAACTGGCTTGAAACTACTACCCAGACTCTTGAAACCCTGGGCTGCCCACGCATTCGGTTGTATCTGTACGACACTTCTCCAGAGCTTCCATCTGCGCTTGAAACCCAGGGCTTCCAGTCGCGGTGTGAAATTGGGTTTTTAGGGAAGCCCTGTGCTTCCAGGCCAGATTGCTCTGTGACGTTGCACCAGGTAGAAACAGATGCTGACTGGAAAGCCAAACCACAGCTTTATCACGGAATCACCGGTCCTACGTTTGGCTATCAAGGGCCGCCGGATGATTGGGTTGCACTGGAACGCCGGAAAAGCAGCATCGGGCCAATGAAAACCTTTGTGATTCAGTTAGATCAAACCAGGTGCGGATCGGTTTCGACGATTGAAGTGGGGACGTTTCTGCGCGTCAAGAGCCTGTTTTTGCGCCCTGAGTGGCAGGGAAAAGGCATTGGACTGCAGGTGATGAATTTGATGGGCCATCTGGCGTATCAACTGGAGAAAGACGCCTTCGGGATTTTTGCCGTGGCTGGTTCAGCGGCTGAAAAACTCTACACCAGAGCGGGTCTGTTGCCTTTAACTCAGCAACACGAATGGAATAAGCCGCTCTCTCGCTGAGAATCTCAACCGCCATTCTGGAATTTTGAGCAGTGCTTATGGTTCAATGCGCCCGGTTGAGAGCTTGCAAATCGAACTCTTCAAGGCCATTGCGCCGCATCCACAAACAAAAAGGATCTGTTGTATGCCTTTATCTTCTGCCCTTGAATTTCCCCAATTTACCACCGAACAGTGCGCTGAATTCCAGCACCGCGGGCTCGTTCACCTAAAAAATGTCTTTACCGAGGATGAAGTTGCTGTCTGGCAGGCAGAATGCCAGCGACTGCTGGCGATTCCAGGGTTGATTGATGAATCCAATCTCCGGACGCGATTTCGTGAGTTGAGCACTGGTGGAAAGGGGCTGGGGCGAATGGATCCAGTCTGCGATATTTCTCCAGTTTTTGCCGCTTTGGCCCAGGACGAACGGGTGGTACACATTGCTTCGACGTTGCTGGGAGAACCCGCCCGGATGTTTAAAAACAAGCTGCTCATCAAGATGCCGAATATGGTCGGATATCGGCTGCATCAGGATTACACCTACTGGCAAATGGAAATTCCAGCCGACCATTTGTTGACCCTGCAAATCCCGATTGACCCTATGGCTGGCCTGGGAAGCCCGCTTGAGATTTTCCCAGGTACTCACCATCAGCTTTTGCAACCACCCGGTGTGATCGTTGACCCAACCGAAGACCAGGTTTCACTTGAAGATGCTGAATTGCTGGAATCCTACCCTGGCGATGTGGTGGCATTTCATTCGCTTCTGGTTCACCGCAGCCGAAACAATCAATTATCCCACCCGCTGTTTGTCCTGTATTTCTCATATTGTGCTGGTCGATACGGAGACTGTTCTGAAGCCTACTATGAGTTGAGCCGCCAGTTTGTGCGGACGACGCTGCCTCCCGAACTCCGCGAGCGAGCTTACTTTCGATAGATATTTGGAGTGCGCCGACTTGTCGGCGCTTTGGTAACTGGTGACCTGTCGTTGGAGACGAAAGCTATGAGAAGTCATAGCACTCCAAATTCTTTTGCTAAAATTGGGCAAAGGTTTCCTGCCAGCCCCAGCGCCGGTCCAGATACGTTGGTTTGATGTCACCGAGGCGAGTGCCTTCGGCGATCAATCGCGCCTGATACTGTTCCCAGCCGTTAGAAATTGGATAGATACAAACCTTACCAAGCTGGTTGAGCCGCCGGCAATAGGCATAATGGGCATTGTCTGTGAGCCAGTTTTCAAGGTGTGATTCGAGTGCTTCAATTTGTTCAGGTTGGGCTGTTGATTCCAGAAACAAACCGTAATGCGGTGGATCCGTTTGAACCGGCGCCAGCAATGCAAAGTGAACCGTCAGTGAGAACTCAGTTTGTACCTTTACCAGGATGTGTTCGACCATCCCGGCGCTTACTTTTTCGCCGCACAGGTCGCTGGTCTGGTCGAGTTTGCCTTCAAATCGAATGAGCGGTGTTTGCGCAAACTTCCCGACACAGGTCACCCGATCTTTTAAATGGTAGCGATACAACCCGCCGCCAGTCGTGAGGAGTGGCGAATATTGCCCACCTGGACGAAGTTCGTGCGCCAGAATTGGTTTTCGGTTTGAGTGGTCAAGATCAAGAAACTCCAGAAAATGACTGGTAATTGCCAAAACAGAACCCTGGTGTCCGCACAGGGGAAACGACACGACGCCTTCGGTGGCCAGCAAGCCTTTGCCTTGAATTGGAAGTGTCGGGAAAAACGCGTTCAACATCGGGAGAAACTGGGTTGATGCCCCGTCCTGCCAGCAGGAAATGACGTGCAGATGCGGCCAGAGCGTTTGACCATTGATCGCCCCAGATTGATTCCAGGCAGATTCCAGTTGCTTTCGGCGTGAAGCTGGAAGTTGAGCCAAAAGTTCCGACCAGTTGTCAGAAATCACACGCATCAACCCGGTTAAAAATGTCGGACTCCAGACTGAAATCAGTCCAAGATCCTCAGCCGCAAGTAGATGCCGGGCCGTACTTAGCTGCCATTCACTGATGTCGGACATCTGGGACACCGAAGCCGGCACGGCACTCGCCTGAGCAAATGCCCAGCGCAGCAATGGCAGCAGGTATTCGCTATCATCCTGAAACCCAATCGGAATTCCACCAGTCGTCAGTTCTTTTTTCTTTCCCACGGGTGAAATCGCCCAGTAGCTTCGCAAGGATTTCAACCGGGGAAAGTGACGAATCAAATCAAAAATCCAGGCATCAGTTGCGTTGGAAAATTCGGCCAGCAACGGCTGAGTGTAGGGAATCAGTTTATTCGCCGTAGTCGAACCGCTGGTTCGCTCAAACATCTGAACGGGTGCTCTGGTCAGCACAGTGGGTTCGCCGCTCGCAATCCGGTCAATCCAGGGTGAGAACAGTTCATAGTCGGCAATCGGAAGTCGCTGTTGAAATGCCGAAATCGAATCAATTTCGGCCAACCGAAACTCTTTTCCGAAGGTGCTTGATTGATTTGCTTGAAGAATCTGGGTGAGCTGCCTGGCTTGTGCCTGTTCTGGATGCCGCGCAGCTCGATCAAAACGCTTCCACCGGGAATACAGATACGCGTGATAGAGCGGGGATACCATTTTGAGCAGCAGACGAGATGACATTTATGACGTTCCAGCGAGTGATGGAAAAGGACGTAAGGGACAAAAGTACAAAAAAGACTTAAATTCGAAACCCCGAACCCTGAACCCTAAAACAGGTGTTTTCTCACCTGCCGTACCAGTGTTTTCCACCATAAACCAAACCCAATCCGACCCAGACAGCACAGTTCGTCGCCGTGAATATGGCCGGGATTGCGTTCGACAAAAAAGCGGATGTCTGGCTGGCTAAGCAAGGCCGGCTCAATCGGGGCGACATCGGTTTTCAGTTTCCCGTGACAGGTTTCAAAGCGAACAATTCCGAGTTTTGGCTTCCAGTCGTCACCAAATCGTGCACTGGCTAATTCGTGCATTAACTGGTTGTGCCAGGAAGGCGTTGGTTGATCATACCGGGGCCAGTACTCAACATAATTTCGACTCAGGAGCAGGTAGGTTTTATAGCCTTTGGAAATCAAAAACCAGTACATCGGCGTGAAGCAATACCGGAGCTTGCTCAGAATCGTGAATTTGATGAATTCGCTGGCCAGTGCTGGTTGTCCCCAATAGTCACGGTCAATAATGGTATCGCCAGAGTAAATGACCATCACGCGTTGCCCGGCGGTGGTGTGCGGATAGCGTTTCACCGTCGAAAACCCTTTGAGTTCTCTGGACCCAGAATCAAAAAAGAGCAGCACATGGCTTTTTTCCTCCAGGTCACAATCAAAATGATCTCGGGTCACATTGTCATAATAGGTTTGAAACAAGGTCCACATCGTTGCTCGAAGTGATGACTCAAGTCGGTTTACTGGAATGGTCTGGGCGATAAGTTTTTTTGATGGACGAGACAACGACACCGAAGCTTCCTCATTGTAAGCGTGGGCTGTTCCTGGGCGCCTCCAAAAAATTGGTTGCCCAAACAGCGAAAGCAACCGCAGTATATCCGCACTGACACCAGAGCGCCGCGTCAAAAATTCTTCCACGCTCAAAATTTCCTTCGCTCCCGAGTTAAATCATTATGAATCAACCTCCTGCTTTGCCTGTGGACCCAAACCCAACGCTCCCTGAAGACCGGCAATTACCGGAAGCACCATCCTTTTTCAGTCGGGCGGTCTTTGGTCCGACGGCAGTTTTTACGGCATTGGCTATCGGATCCGGAGAACTGTTGTTCTGGCCAGGATTGTCACTGCCAAACGGTGCCGGTGTGATCTGGATTGCGTTTGTAGGCATTGCCATCCAGTATTTGATTAATATCGAAAATGGCCGGTATGCCCTGGCAACGGGTGAATCGGTTGCCGTTGGTGCCTCGCACGTGTGGAAAGGCTGGAGCTGGGTACTGCTCTTGAGTTCGACGATTCCGTGGCTCTGGCCTGGTTGGGCACGGGCTGGCTCCCAAATGCTGGCCGGAGTGTTTGGGGTGCCGGAAAAACCGCTTTCGATTGCTTCGCTTTTCTTGTGCGGCATTTTGCTGGCGGCACCAGCCAATGTGTAC
>DAOQNB010000531.1:0-4977 GCA_035335845.1 Acidobacteriota bacterium
CAGGGTTTGGGGTCTCAAGCCGAAAACCAGGGTTCAGGGTTCAGGGTTCAGGGTTTGGGGTCTCAAACCGAAAAACCGGTAGCTTCGCAGGTTAATCGTGGGTTGAGTGGAACACTGGAACTTCGTGGAATGGTTGATGTTTCGGCCACGGATGGCATTGGCGCTGGTGGCAAGGTCAATCTGATGTCGCCAATGACCGATATTTTGGGAACGATTCAGGCCAATGGTTTTTCTGAAGGCGGAAAAATCACCCTGACTGGCCACAAAATGCTTTGGGCCGGGCAAATCCACGCCGATGCCACCGAGGGCGATGGCGGGGTGATCTCGATTCAACTCACCGAACGCGGTATCCAGACTGATCTGGCCAAAGGAACAACCTTCGGTGGCCAGCACGGCAACGGCGGCACTATCCGGTTACAGACTAGATTTCCTCAGAACCCGGAACCCGGAACCCGGAACCCGGAATCCGGCTTTTTCCTTTCCGGCTCCCTCATTGCCTCCGCCAGTCACCTTGGGCACAAAGGCGGGCATATTTCTCTGCTCGGAGACCGGCTCGATCTGGTTGATGCCCATCTGGAAGCCAGTGGCCCCACCGCCGGTGGAACCATCGAACTCGGAAAATCAGTCAGTACCGCCTGCGTCAGCGGGTGGGTGACGCTTAATCCTTCCAGCCAATTACTGGCCGATGCCGTGACTGATGGAAATGGTGGAAACGTGCAGGTGTGGTCTGAAAAAGAAACCATCTGCACGGCATTAATCAGTGCCCAGGGTGGAAAGCAAGGCGGAAAGGGTGGCCTGGTTGAAGTTTCAAGCCGAAACGGTGTTTCCCTGAGTGGTGAGGTGAACGTCAAAGCCCAGTCGGGCACAAATGGCAAGTTCCTGCTGGATCCCAAAAACATTGTGGTGGATAACGCAACTGGTGTCTTTCCACAATTTACACTGGTTGATCCAAATCCTGGCGGCACAAGTGCCAGTCTGTTTGTTCAGGCTCTGAGCAATGGAAATCTTGTGGTGAGCAAACCCGGTGATAATTTTGCCGCCAGCAACTCGGGGGCGGTGTATCTCTACAATGGATTGACCGGCGCCTTGATCAGCGCACTGCGGGGCAGTAGCGCCAATGATCAGGTCGGCAATGGGGTTGCCCAACCCCTGAGCAATGGGAATTTTGTCATTCGGAGTTCTTCCTGGGCCAATGGAGGTGCGGCTCAGGCTGGTGCCGCCACCTGGGGGAGTGCCAGCACGGGTGTCAACGGTGCTGTCTCAGCCGCCAATAGTCTTGTCGGAAGTACGGCTACTGATCGGATCGGTATTTTTGTCACATCCCTGACAAATGGAAATTATGTGGTCGGCTCTCCATTTTGGGACAACGGCTCGGTGGTAGATGCCGGTGCCGCCGCCTGGGGGAACGGCACAACTGGCACATCTGGTGTACTCAGTGCAGCCAACAGCCTTGTTGGTAGTTCCACCGGGGATCAGGTCAGCAGCCGAAGCATTTTTGCTCTCACCAACGGCAATTATGTCGTCAACAGCCAGCTCTGGAACAACGGAGCGGCCAGTCAGGCTGGGGCGGCCACCTGGGGGAATGGCACGACTGGGGTAACTGGGGTGGTCAGCGCGTCCAATAGTCTGGTTGGGAGCACCACCGGCGATCAAATTGGCTCTTCGTTTACCTTTGCCCTGCCAAATGGCAATTATGTTGTGGCCAGTCCAAATTGGGCCAATGGGTCAGCACTCCAGGCTGGTGCCGCCACCTGGGGCAATGGAACGACCGGTATTACCGGACCGGTTTCTGCCGCCAATAGCCTGGTTGGAGGTCAGATGGGGGACCAGGTTGGAATTTTGACCACAGCATTGCGAAATGGAAACTACGTGGTATCGAGTTCCCGCTGGGATAATGGATCAACCGTGGATGTAGGGGCAGTCACCCTTGGAAACGGGGCGACTGGTACCACGGGCCTCGTCACATCTGCAAACAGCCTGGTCGGAAGTTCGCCAGGTGACTTTGTTGGATCAAGTTTTATCCTGGAATTGACCAATGGAAATTTTATTACCCGGACATCCTCCTGGAGGAACGGTTCAGCCACCAACGCCGGGGCCGTTACGCTGGTGAATGGCGTGACTGGACTCACTGGTCCCGTGACTCCCTCCAACAGTCTGGTTGGGACAACCATGAATGATGGAGTTGGATTTACTCCGGCTATTGCCCTGACCAATGGAAATTATGTCGTTGCGAGCCCGCTCTGGAATAATGGTTCGGCAACTGATGCTGGGGCGATTACCTGGGGCAATGGCACGACTGGGGTTACCGGACCGGTGACACCATCCAACAGTCTGGTTGGAACAACAACTGATGACCGGATTGCATTTGGAACGCTCGTGGCCCTGACCAATGGAAATTTTGTGGTGTGTAGTCCCGATTGGGACAACGGTGGCACCGTTGATGCTGGCGCCGTGACCTGGGGAAACGGTACCAGTGGAATCACAGGACCCGTCACACCGGCCAACAGTTTGGTCGGAAGCACAACCAATGATCATGTGGGAAATCTCACTCCCTTGATTTTGACCAACGGGAATTATGTGGTGTGCAGCCGGTTATGGGATAACGGCTCAATTGTTGATGCGGGTGCCGCCACCTGGGCAAATGGAACCACTGGTATTTCTGGGCCGGTGACTACGTCAAACAGCCTGTTTGGAACGACAGCCAATGATCAGGTTGGCAATGCCTTTGTTCAATCTCTCACCAATGGCAATTACACCGTGGTGAGTTTGCAATGGGACAACGGTTCTGCAGTTGATGCGGGTGCTGTCACCTGGGGGAACGGTACAACTGGCATCACGGGCCCGGTCAGTCCAGCGAACAGTGTCGTTGGGTCAACCACGAATGACCAGATTGGATTTGGTTCAATTATTGCCCTGAGCAACGGGAATTATGTGATTCAGGGGCCAGGATGGGACAACGGTTCAACGGTAAACGCTGGAGCCGCCATCTGGGTCAATGGTTCAACCGGTCAAACCCTCAATGGACTCAATACCATCAGCGCTCAAAACAGCATTATTGGATCAGTTCCAAACGCCGCAGGGTCGTTTTTTGGCTTTTTTGAAGACACGGTCAACGACAGCTTTTTGGTTTCCTTCAGCAATGATCCACCCAGCGGACGAATCACCGTCGGCGTACCCAATCCGAATCAGTTGACTTACAACCGTGGACAGGCATCCACCATGACCATCACGGCAGATTTTCTCAAGCGAACCCTCGATGCGGGAACCGATGTTGTGCTCCAGGCCAACAATGACATCACCATCAACAGCCCGCTTTCGATTGCAGCAGCCGGTGGAGACCTGACCCTTCAGGCAGGTCGGAGCATTACCGTCACTTCCACGCTTTCTGCTATCAACAGCGACCTGAACTTGCTGGCCAACCAGCCAGTCTCAACCGGCGTCGTGAATGCCCAACGGGATGCGGGCGCAGCTGTCATTACGGCTTCAGCACCAATCAATCTTGGAACCGGACGGTTTACCGCTCGCATTGACACTGGTTCCGGGCTCACAAATCAAACCAACGGCGCCATCACACTGAGTACCGTCACCGCCAATCGAATTACTATCACCAACAATGGGCCAACGGCTGGAACCGGGCGTGTCAGAGTTACGGGGACGATCACCGGAGGTGCCTGCAACGGCGCCAGCCTCTGTACTGCCAGTGGCGGCGGGGGTCAGGTCACCATCAATCATCCAAACAGCGGTGTGGATTTTCTCATCGGAGACGCCACAACCAATGGCACGGCAGGGACGATTGTGACTGGAACCGTCACGGTGGCGGCTCCTTTTACCGTGATGAATGTTCCCGGAACATTTTCACAGGGGAATGTCAGCATCAGCCCTGGTCAAACGTTGATTCCACCAGGGTTGCAAGCCCTTTTGATGGTTGCAGATACCATCAACAACCGGGTGCAGCAATTTGACGGCACCACCTGGTCGGTCATCGGAGTTGGAACGGTTGGATCAGGTGATGGTCAATTCCGTCAACCCGAAGCAGTCACCTTTGACAGTACGGGTCGAATTTTTGTGGCCGACACCGGGAATGATCGCATCCAGTTTTCAACCGATAGCGGGGTGACCTGGGCGAATTTTGCCACGGTTGGTTCAGGATTAAATCAGGTTCGTGCGCCACAAGGACTGGCGCTTGATTCAGATGGCAACCTGTATGTTTCCGACACGGGAAATGGCCGGGTGATGCGCTTTAACGGAGGCATTCCCGGTAGCGGCATCGTGATTGCCACCAATGGCGCCGGAGGCGGGCAGGTCGGAAGCCCGCGCGGATTAACGATTGATACCACCTTCCGGCTCTTTGTTGCGGATGAATCCAACAGCCGGATTTTGCGCATTCTCAATGCCAACACCACAACCAGCGGAACAAGCGGGACAATCATTGCCTCGCAAGGCACAGCTTTAAACAAAGTCAAGAATCCACAGGGGGTTACGGTTGATTTGACAACCGGAACACTGTTTATTGCCGATACTGGAAACTCGCGAATTCTGAGTTTTCCCAATGGAAACGCCAATAACGCGTCAGCCATTGCGCTGACGGGTTCGCAATTGGGACAGGTCAATAAAGCTGAAGGAGTTACCGTGAGTTTCTTTACGGCTGGGCCATTTGCCGGAAATGTTCTGCTCGTGGTGGGTGATACCTTCAACAATCGTATTCAGGGAAGATTCCTCCCCAACGGCGCCTGGTCGTTGATTGGCACTCCAAACAACATCGGAAGTGGCGTTGGCCAGTTCCGCAACCCGAGCAAGATTCGGTAAGTGTTTTTAGGGTTCAGGGTTCAGGGTTCAGGGTTCAGGGGTTTAAAAGACAAAAAGGACGAAAAGGACAAAAAGGACCTAAATTCGAAAACCCTGAACCCTAAACCCTGAACCCCAAAAAATCAGTCCACCCGATATATCACCCGCAAAAACACGGTGAATTGAATCACT
>DAOQNB010000532.1:0-4968 GCA_035335845.1 Acidobacteriota bacterium
CAAGGTACTACTTTCCTTCAAGGTTCGTCCACGCACCTGATTGAATGAACGCTGCCCAGTAAAATGGATGCCGTCGCTTTGGATCCTTCAGCATTTTGAGCTGGGTATTTCGCAACGCCTCTGAACGGCCTTCACCCTTTTTCAAGCGGGTATAGTATTCCACCATCAGTTCCCGCGTCCCGGCATCCGACACCGACCAGAGACTCATCATTTGCGCTTCGCTCCCGGCCAGCACAAATGCCCGCCGCAACCCATAGACGCCTTCCCCATTTTTGACATCCCCCAACCCGGTATCACAGGCCGACAGCACCACCAGTTTTGTCCCCCATAAATTGAGTTGGGCGGCTTCCAGCGCGGTCATTATCCCGTCATTTTCTCCGGTTGTCTCACTATTGTTGGCACCGGCAAAAAAGAGCCATGACCGCAACAGCGGATTGGCCTGCCGTAGCGTTTCAGTATCCACTGCCTGTGCGTTGTCTTCACGGGTTAACAATCGTTGTTCCTGGTTGGTGGCTGGTGTGTCGTCGTGGGGGATGTCTTTGAGAAAATAGCCGTGAGTTGCAATATGCACCATCGCAGGTCTGGTGACGGATTGCAGTGTTTTTTTCGTGGCCTGGGCCTCCAGGCGCAGGATGGCATCTGGAAAGAGCTGTTTGAGAAAGGTCCCTTCCTCAATGGTTCCCTTGAGTTGAGACAACGGTGCAAAGCTGTTCCCAAACAGCACGGGGCCTTTCCCGTCCCCATAGATCGGATTGACCAGAATCAAAGGTGGTTCCTGGCTGCTGGTTTTGACCTGCAATCGCAGCAAATCCCGTCCACTGGTCAGATAGGTCAACCGGTAGGTTTCCGCCAGATATTTCCCGGTTTCATCGGTTAAAGCCGCAAAGGGAATCAGGTTTAGATCGCCATCCGGTGAAATCAGCAGGTGCTGGGCAGTCCCAAGCATCTTCTTGACTGGTTCAAAGATAAGCTTTTCCAGTTGGTGTCCAGCCAGTTTGACGTTGGCTTGAGCCGAGCTGTCTCCAGTCGCTTGAATGGAAAGGCTGAGTTTGCGGGACCAGCCATCTGACGAAGCCTGATTGCTCACTGCACGGCGAAACGCGGCCACGGCTTGTTGAATTGGCTCAGCTTCACCAAGATCGGCGAATCGGAGTTCTTCACGTTGATCGAGCAGATAGACCACGTAGCGAGGACGTCCAAGCCGGTGGGTCTTCGCGTCATACAGATGATAGACGGCATATTCCAAAAGAGTGGCACTGGCTGGAATCAGCTTTTTCACGGCTTCCAGGGTGATTGGTGTCACCTGGGTTTTGAATTCGGCGCTGCGGGTACTGATTTCGGCTTCCAGTTTTTCTTTCTGATCTTCCAGTTCGCGCAAATCCGCCAGATGCGTTTCCGGTTTTTTCTTTCCGGGTCCGTTGAGCGTCAAAATCGAAATTTGATTGACCAGACGGGTATAGGCATCGAGCAGTTTTCGGGTCTCCGGATTGGATTGATTCCGTAAGATCGCAATCGCACTGGTCATGGCATCGAGTGAGCGCCCTTTGCGGCGCAATATCACCGTCAATGCAGCTTGCAACGCGGCTTGATCTCGCGGTGCCCCCTGGACCTGCAACGAAATGGTTTGATCGGTCTGAGTGCTGGTTTGGTTCAGATACAGGGCTTTTTGGTTTTCAGAACCCGAGACGAGGTTGCGAATCAAATCGCGCTCAGTGGTGTCGTTGCTACGTGTCAGAAACACAATTGCCTGAGTTGTTTCACCTTTGGCCTGATACAGCCCAGCCAGATTGTTGAGACTATCACCAACCAACGGATGGTCTGGACCCAGCACTCGTTCTCTGATCGCCAGGGAACGCCGGAAAAGCGGCTCGGCCCGTGGATAATCGCCTTTGTCGCAATAGAGTGAAGCAAGCTTGTTGAGGCTGGTTGCAACCGATGGATGATCTGGCCCAAGGGCCTTTTCACGAATGGACAAGGCACGCTGGTAGAGAGGCTCGGCTTTGGCTAAATCGCCTTTATCCTGATACAAATGCGCCAGATTGCTGAGAGTGGTGGCCGTCTCCGGGTGGTCAAGACCCAGCACGGCTTCATTGATCGCCAGGGAACGCTGAAAGAGCGGTTCGGCCTTTGCCAAGTCACCTTTGGCCTGATACAAATTCGCCAGATTACTGAGACTGGTGGCAACCAGCGGGTGATCAGAACCGAGCGATTTTTCATAAATCGCCAGGGAACGCTGGTAGAGTGGTTCGGCCTTTGCCAAATCACCTTTATCCGCATAGAGATTCGCCAGGTTGTTGAGACTGTCGGCGGTATCTGGGTGGTCAGGACCAAGCACCTTTTCACGAATGGCCAGGGAACGCTGATAAAGTGGTTCGGCTTTTGGATAGTCGCCTTTGTCACAGTAGAACCCAGCCAGATTGTTGAGGCTGGTCGCCGTCTCCGGATGGTCAGGACCAAGTGCTTTTTCACGGATGGCCAGCGAACGCTGATAAAGTGGTTCGGCTTTTGGATAGTCGCCTTTGTCACTATAGAGTGATGCCAGATTGTTGAGACTGGTCGCAACATTTGGATGGTCAGCCCCCAGCGCTTTTTCCCAGATCGTCAGGGAACGCTGAAAGAACTGTTCCGCCCGGGCATAGTCGCCAGTCGCCCAGTAGAATTGAGCCAGGTTGTTGAGGTTGAGGGCAACCCCTGGATCGTCGGGACCCAGTACTTTCTCAATAATAGAAAGTGACCGCTGATAGAGTGGTTCAGCCTGGGCATAGTCGCCTTTGTCGCTGTAGAAATTCGCCAGGTTATTCAGACTATTGGCGGTCTCCAGGTCATCTGGGCCAACCGTTTTCTCATAAATGGCCAGTGCTCGCTGGTACAGGGGCTCAGCCTTCAGGTACTCGCCAGTGTGTTTATACAGCACGCCCAGGTTGTTGAGAATGGTGGCTGTCTCTAGATGGTCAGGCCCAAGGACCTTCTCACGAATGGCCAGGGCGCGTCGGTAATGTGATTCGGCCTGATCATAATCACCTTTGGAATGATGGAGATTGGCCAGGGTATTGAGACTGGTGGCTAGAACCAGGCTGTCAACACCCAGAATCTGTTCGGTTTTGGCCACGGCTTGCTGAGCCAGTGGAAGTGCCTCGTCATACTTTCCTTCATCTTCCAGGGTACTTACTTCCTCATTCAGATTTTCCAGTTCAACCTCAGCTCGATCCTGTTTGGTAGCCTTCCGGTGTGCTTCCAGCTTGAGTTCATACTTTCCGGGCGGCACGTCTTTTTCCAATGCTTCAACTTCAAGCTGGTAGGTTCCACCTTTTTCTGCAATGAATGGAATCAACTCTGGGCCTTGAGCAGCGGAACTGTCTTGTTCTTGCACTGGTGTTCCATCCGGGCCAACCAGCCGCACCACCACATCAATTCCGCGTTGCTCCACGACCAGTTTCACATAGTCGTTGGCTTTGAGCTTCAACGGGTAGGTGTGTGTTTCACCGCCGTTCAGGGTTCGAGGTTCGGCAGAATTGAAAGATTGAGGGCTGAGGACTGGAAGTTGCGAGTCTTTCCGAACTTTAGATGGTCTGGTTGGTTTGGTTTGGGCAAAGGATGGCATCGGAAGGATGAAGACTCCAATCGTCGCCACCACCGTGAAGCGTCTCATCCATTTCATCATCATTGGTCTCCCCTTGATAAGTACCTTCGATTTCCTGACATTTAACCACAGAAAACATGGGAACCTCGGAAAAAATCAAGCACTTCCCAAATCCAATGTCTCAGGTTTGCCATCATTTGACAAAATCTCCTTCCAGGTTGAACTTTCGCTTGTTTGGTAGCCTGATCAACCCTGGGTTCGAAACAGGCCACGAGTATCAGTTTCAGACAAGCCGGTTTTTCGTGCGTCCCGTTCGTTGCGTCTCACACCTCAAGACACCCGATTGAACAAAAATTCATTTTTGAAATGCGATTGAAATTTGCTTGACGAATCTCTGTGACGAGCAATAGGGTAATTTTTCTTCCTCAAGAACCGAATCCTTTTATGTTTGCAGGCATATCTGGCCCGGCATTGGAAAAATTCGGTTTGACTCACAAGGAGATGAAACCACTATGATCGTTGCCGTTTTTAATCAGTCGGGGGGAGTTGGAAAATCAACCCTCACCCGTGATCTGGGGTTTGAGCTTTTTTCACGCGGACTCAAGGTTCTGCTCATTGATGCGGATCCACAGGGCACCCTTGGATTTTTCTTCGGAATTTACCCGCACGGCTGCCCAAAAACCGACATGTTTTGGTCAGGAATTTGTGGTTCTGAAGATCCCGGCCAGCCACCAATTGCTCAGGCCGAATGTGGAATCAGTTTGGGACTGGCCAATAAAACGCTGGTGGCAGATGAAATTCTTCTGATGCAGCAACACGACCCAGCCCGATTATTGAGCGTACTTGAACCGCTGAAAGAAGTGTATGACTTTATTTTGATTGATTGTCCACCTCGCATTTCAGAACTGACGATTCAAATTCTGTTTGCAACCGATGGTCTTTTGATTCCAGTCCAGACCGAGGCCAAGTCGGTCATGATGGTCAGCGAAATCCAGGAAGAAATTGCCCGTGCCCAACGCCGCCGAAAAAACCTCAAGCTTCCCCAACTCAAAATCTTAGGCGTTGTTCCGACGCTGTATAATCCACAGCGGGTTCTGCACCGGCATCACCTGCAGGAAATCAAAGAAACGGTGTGCGATCAACTTGGCTATCACCTCTTTCCGCCCATTCGGGATTTAATCAGCCTGGCTGAAGCCGGGACCAAGGCCACTCCGCTCAAACTCTATGATCCCAAATGCAGTGTGAACGATGACATTGCCCAAATTGCGGATACAGTGGCGGGCCACGTGAGACCCAAATCCAGCTTGCGGGAGGTTGTGAATGGCTAAGAAGTTCTCGCGGGTGGTCCCTGATCAGCGTCAAAACGAGATTTTTTCAATCATTGGCAC
>DAOQNB010000533.1:0-1333 GCA_035335845.1 Acidobacteriota bacterium
TTTTTTCAATGGGTTAGCCTTCCCGTAATACGAGGCTTTCATTCCAAAATGGTATAACAAGCTGGCCTGCAAGGTAATCAAATTGAATCACCCCACCAGTTACCCTGAACCCTGAACCCTGAACCCCGAACCCTAAAATAAAATGGAATGAACATTCATTCCCAATTCATCATCGAAAGGAACTCATCATGGACCTCTATCGCAATCAAACAACCCTGATCACTGGCGCTTCCTCTGGCATCGGAGAAGCCTTTGCCCACGAACTGGCCCGCCGTGGCTCACATCTGATTCTGGTCGCCCGCACCGAAAGCAAATTACAGAAGATGGCCGCCGAACTCTCCAAAAAGTATAGTGTGCGCTGTGAAGTGATTCCGGCGGATTTGATCCAGGCCGGCGCGGCTAAAATGGTGTATCAGGAAACCCAAAGACGCGGACTGACGGTGGATTTTTTGATCAATAATGCCGGGTTTGGCACGTACGGGCCATTTGACACGCTTGACCCACACCGCGACCACGACGAAGTCATGCTCAATGTGACCTCTGTCGTGAACCTGACCCATCAGTTTTTGCCAGACATGGTGCGTCGTAAATCAGGCGGCATCATCAACGTTGCTTCGACCGCTGCCTTTCAGCCATTGCCCTACATGGCGGTCTATGGCGCCACCAAAGCGTTTGTTGTGTCGTTTAGCGAAGCGCTCTGGGCCGAATATCGAAATCAAGGCGTCAGAGTCATGGCCCTGTGTCCTGGCGCAACGGAAACGCCGTTTTTTGATGTCGTGGGCGCCTCTGAACCTGCTGTCGGAATCAAAGAAACACCCGAGAAAGTGGTCAGAGTCGGTCTAAAAGCATTTGAACAGGGCCGATGTTTTGTGGTTTCCGGAACGGCCAATTACCTGCTGTCGCTCACCTCCAGGTTTACGCCACGCTCGTTGACCGCTTTGATTGCCCAGCAGTTTTTGAAACCAAAACGACAAGCGACCAAAACTGCTTCGGCCCGGTCATAAGCATTTCGGAATCAGAAACCACGGAAGACACGGGAAAAATCCATCACCAGCCAGTAAAGCATTGGATTTTATTTTCGTGTGTTTCGGTGTGTTCCGTGGTTGATACACTGCCAAAGTTGAGAACACTGGGTTTACAGCGGGGGACGTTGATAGCCTCCGCCAGCGTTTTCGAGCGCCTTGGCGACGGCCAGCACCTTTTCTTCTTCAAATGGTCTTCCGACGATCTGAACTCCAATCGGTAGCCCTTCCGGTGATTTGCCGCACCGGACAACAACGCTCGGAAGTCCAAGCAAATTATAGATTTGGGCGTAGGTAAATGCCTGCAGATA
>DAOQNB010000533.1:1433-4960 GCA_035335845.1 Acidobacteriota bacterium
TACATGTTGAGCAGGAGCGGCACGGATGACTGGCCAAGGAAATAGAACCACAATTCAAAGCCGCGCTCGACACCAGCCGGTTTATGATGAACTGTCTCAAAGCCCTGTTCACCAAGCAACGCGGCTGCCTGTTCAACCGAAGCCGCTGTTTCAGCCGTGACTGGGGTGACACCATCAGATGCATACCACATCACTTTCAAGCCACCATTCACCGGAGTATCACCTGTGCGAGCCGAAAGAGGAACCGTTGCCGGGTCGCGTGGATCGGCTTCAACCATAATCTGAAACAGCAAGGAGAGATCATCAATTCGACGCGCCATGGGGCCGGCAGAAAACCCGAGCGACATCGGCCCCAGAACGGTTGGGAAATGGCCAAGGCTTGAAATTCGACCCGGTGTTGGATTGAGTCCAGCGATGCCGCAAAAATGAGATGGGACGCGAATTGAACCTCCTAAATCTGAGCCGAGCCCAATCGGGGAACATCCAGAAGCAATCGCCGCTGCTTCGCCGCCGCTGGAGCCCCCAGGAACACGGCTCAGATCCCACGGATTGCTGGTCCGGCCAAAAACCAGATTTTCGCTCCGGTAATCAAGTCCACATTCGGGGACGTTGGTTTTTCCCAAAATAACTGCGCCCGCGCGTTTGACGGCAGCCACAACGGGGGCATCAGTCGTGGCAACAGTCGTTTCGCGCAATCTGGAGCCGGTAACCGTCCGGACTCCAGCTATATCGAACACATCTTTGACGGAAATGGGCACGCCATGCAGCGGTCCCAGAAGAGTGCCCTGTGCCAGGCTCTGGTCAGCCTGCCGAGCCTGGATAAGCGCCTGTTCGGCAAATACTTCGGTAAAGGCATTGAGTTTGGGATTGATGGTTTGAATGCGGTGCAGGTGGGCGCTGACAACTTCTTCGGAAGAAACATCTTTGGCCCGGATGGCCTGCGCCAGTTCGGTGGCTGACGCAAAAATAAGCTGGTCCATGGGAAAGCTCCTGGTGAATTTGGATGGTATGCTTGCGAACCGAACACGGGAAAAGGGAGAAAAAAACGAGAATTTTCTTGGGTGATTGACGCAGCTTATACAGGGTTACAGGCGCCTTTGGATGACACCTCAGCCAGTTTTTGTGAGGTCTGATTGGGTTGCCCTGGCCCAGGGAAACTATGGTAGATTCAGCCACCGGACAATTCTCAAATCCCGATCTTCCAAATTGAATATATGACTGAAATCTTGATTTCCCGCTTCCGTCGCTGGTTTGAGTATGAACAGGACAGCCACGCCCGCGTGCTGGCTTCGCTTGAAACTGTTCCAGCAGCATCGCGCTCTGCCGAAGCATTTCAACAGGCGCTGGACCTGATGGGGCACATGGTTTTCGCCCGGAGACTGTGGCTCTATCGGCTGGGGGGACTTACCGAAAAGCCCGTAGTTTTCCCCAAAACGGTGACGCTTGACGAACTTGCTGCCCAGTTCGAAACCATGCACACAGCGTGGTCCGACTATCTGAACTCGGTGACCGATGACGACCTGGTGAAAATCTTTGAATATCAGAGTTTGGATGGCAAACGCTTTCGGAACACGGTCGAAGACATCCTGGCGCAGCTTTTTGGGCATTCGTGGTATCACCGGGGCCAGATTGCCTCGCGGATCAAAGCGATTGGCGGCACGCCGGCGGTGACGGATCTGGTCTTCTGGTCACGCGAATTGATTGAAGAACCTGACACCCTCGGAGGTTGAACGATGTCATCAAGCCCCAAACACCAACTGACCGAAGCCGAATATCTTGCCATTGAGCGTCGGGCTGAGTTCAGAAGTGAATTTTATCGAGGCGAGATGTTTGCGATGGCAGGTGCCAGCCGCCGTCATAACCGAATTGTAACCAATCTGGTGGCCAGGCTTGATCAACAGTTGCGGGATCGGCCCTGCAACGTGTATTCCAACGACATGCGGATATTGATTCCGAATGCGGGACTCTATACCTATCCAGACATTGTGATCACGTGTGGAGCAGAGCAGTTTCTTGACGACACAGAAGACACCTTGCTCAACCCGCTGGTGATTATCGAAGTCCTCTCTGATTCAACCGAAGCCTATGATCGCGGGAGAAAGTTTGAACAGTACCAAAAGATTGCTTCGTTACAGACCTACGTGCTGGTCGCCCAAAATGCCCAACGCGTCGAACAGTACGCCCGGCAGGCTGACAGCAAATTTTGGACGTACTCCGAAAGCCACGAAGCCGGCGAAGTCATCACCATCGCGGCCATCAACTGTGAACTGATGCTTGAGGAGGTTTATTCGAAGGTTGAACCAACGACCGAAACGCAGGTCGGCGATACTTTGCCAGAGAATGCAGGTGGTGTTAGTTAGCGGTAAAACAGCAATAAGTCTAAATTTTTCAATTAGTAAGAGGCTTTGTATTCTGGTCAAGGTAGTTAATGGCAGAGCTAAAGTGAATGATCAAGTTACGAGTTCCGTCTTCAGGCGGTTTGGACCTGCACTCGTCAGGTCCTTTTTGTGTTGCTTAACCTGTGTTTATTGTTACCCTTTCCACGAAATAGCATAAACGGATTAGAAAAATATAATTGGTTTTCCCAAGTATTTATTGAAGCTATTTGTTTTCAAAAAAAGCTTTTCTCGGTCTTCCAGAAAGTGCAATACTCAGTTCTTAGTTAATACTCCATTCATCTTCGAATATTGCCCCTACACCGTACACGTCAATTTTCTCGCTTACTGACGATCAATTGACACAAGGCTGGGTTTAGATATGAGCCAAAAACTTACAAATTTCCTTAGCCAATTGGAAAATAGTGGCCCTGCTGGATTTGAAGGATTGGTCGCTACACTCTTGGAAAAACTAACTGGTCAACATTTTCACCTTGCTTCATCGGGAACTCAAGAAGGAAGAGACATGAGTTCACGTAGGGCAAATGCCAATGTCATTGCTGTTGAATGCAAACATTATAAAAGGCAAACCTCTTTAGATGAACGAGAAATACTTGGCGAGATACAACAAGCAGTTAGATCAATTTCTGACTTGGATATTTGGGTACTGGTCACAAGTCGTGACGTTCCTTCACAACGATATGAGTCTTTTTTACAAGCTGCAAATGAACAAGGCATCCAGTTTGAGGTGATATCAGAGGGTGATGGAGACCCAAGTTCACTTGAAGTTCTGTGCTCTCAAGCACCAAATGTTGTTCTTGAATATCTCCAATCAATAACGCCCGTGGAACAACAAGAACTTCAAGAAGTGTTAGAAGACATATCAGGTAACCCTTTATTTTCTGAAAATTTAGAAAAACTCAGGCAAGGTTTTCTACAGTCGCTTATTGGTTATGATAACTGGCAGACTCGTCAAAAAGGTTGGCTAAGAACTTGTTTTCAAACTCCTCAAGATTCGAGAGCTGATTTAAGCCAGATTCTTAACGTTGCGGATGAAGGTGCCAAATTAATTGTGCGCCATCAAGCCTGGGAACAAATAGATAACTGGTACAGCACCTGGAAAACTACTCACAAGGCATTTGTTCTTTTAGG
>DAOQNB010000534.1:0-4958 GCA_035335845.1 Acidobacteriota bacterium
TTCATTCTCAATTCTTCATTCTTCATTCTTCATTCTTCATTCTTCATTCTCAATTTTTTTCTTTCTTCGGAAATTTCCTTTGACACAACCGAACGGTCGTGCTATTTATTCACTATGACAAAAGGCGTTGAAACCAAAAGCGCAATTCTGGATCAGGCACTGGCGATGGCCAGTACCATTGGACTTGAAGGGCTGAGCATTGGCGAACTGGCCAAAGCCGTTGGGCTTTCCAAAAGTGGACTGTTTGCTCACTTCAGTTCCAAAGAAAACCTGCAGTACCAGGTACTGGAGGCGGCCCGGGATCGCTTTGTGGAAATCGTGGTGGCACCGTCGCTCCGCAAACCGCGTGGCGAACCGAGGCTCCGCGCCCTGCTTGACAATATGTTTGTCTGGGAAAATGCAAAGTTTATGCCGGGGGGCTGTATTTTTATCAGCGCCGCGGTTGAACTTGACGATCAGCCCGGCCCATTGCGGGATTTCCTGGTCAGCGCCCAAAAAGACTGGATCAATACGCTCTCAACATCGGCCCGAATCGCGATTGAAGAAGGGCATTTTCGACCAGATGTTGACCCAGAACAATTTGCCTTCGAATTTCATGCGGCGATTTTGGTTTCCAATTATGCCCGCCGCCTGATGCACGACCCGCAGGCTGAAGCTCGCGCCCGAACCATGATGGAGTCATTGATTGATCGGTGCCGGCTTCAACCAAAGAATTGATGGTTGGTAAACTGTACTTGCTTAATTCGAATTTCGGCTCAAAAAGCCGAAATTTTTTTGAAACAAAAATAGAACGACCGTTCGTACCACGAAATACAACATACTTTGCCTTACGTGAAACAAAGGAGATTCAATATGCGGACACTGTTTGGACAACTGTTAGTGGCTTTCTTCATCGTGATCAATTTTGCCCTGCCAGCCTTTGCCATTGGAAAAGAAAAGAAAGTTCTGGTCATCCCTCGCCCCTGCCAGATTCAAGGCCAGAATCTTGTTCCGGGCACCTACACGGCTGAATTCGAAGCCAATAAACCTGGTCAACTGGTCCTGAGCGATGGCCGCAAAGAAGTCGCTCGCATTAAATACAATCCCGAACAACTCGATAAACCGGCCACCGGTGACCGGCTTGAATTTTCAAATCAAGATGGGGTTCGTCAGATTGTCCGCATCGAATTCAAAGGTCTGACCAATGGCCTGCGGTTTGAAGCAAGTCAGGCGGCGGAACCAGCCACAAAATAGTGAAACCAGTTTGTAGTCAGTAGTCAGTAGTCAGTAGTCAGTAGTTCATTAAGTCTATTTGATTGAATTGCCTGGCTGTTTTCGAACCTGAGGATTTCATTCCAAAATGGTATGAATGGTGAAAGAACCAACGAATGAAGTAGAAAAAACCAGGCCACACTGAAAAAAGCCGCTTGAGTTTGATCAAACTCAAGCGGCTTTTTTCAGTGGCTATTTGGTGACTTTGCCCGGTCACTACTTCTTCGGATTGAGGATTTCGTCAAGTTCGCGGCGACAATCCTGCAAATGAGCCGAAGCCATCGGATCAAAATTATTGTTGTCAGCCGCGATGCTCAATTTGTTGGCCAGCTTCGCCAGTTTGAGCCGCATCACGCTCCGGAAATCAGTTCCTCGGGTGCTTGGATTGATGAGACCAGCAAACTCGGCTGGAATTCCCGGTGGCACCTGAGCTGGTTTCTCGGCTTTCTCAATCTGAGCTTTGATGTATTCCAGATAGGACCGCTGCAAATTTCGCCGATAGGGGTCAATTGAAGTGACTCCGGAACCAACTTCAAATTCTTTCCAGAGACCAGCCTGAACATCATCCACAAATTCAAGTGGTGAATAGGCTTTGTCGCCTTCCAACACTTCAGCGTCAAGCAGCAGTTTAAAGCGGGTTGGACTCAGCAACGATTCAAGCAATCCCCGTTGCTGGTTCATCGCCTGATCCGCCACACCGACAAAACTGATGCGGTTGGCAATACCGGGCTGGACAAACTTCCTGGGCGCCACAAACGCATTCTCCAGCAGGAATTGAACCGCCTGTTTCTGACGTTCTTTTGGCACACGAGCAAACTCTTCCCGTTCAGTATTGCCCAGGTTCCGGGTCTCAACCACACCACCGACCATTTTCACCACCGACCCGAACCAGAGCTGACGCACAGTCATCATCCAGTTATAGGTGTCTTTGAGCACCGCATAATCTTCGCCCGGTTTGGCGGTGGCATTCACGATCATATCCGCCACCCGCTCCATGTTTTTCAAGCCCAGCGCGGTCGCTTCGATGGGGTCATCACCGATGTTTTCGGTTTTGACCATCGGATCAACCTGTGAGGGGCCATCTTCTCCACCAAAACGAACCAGTGGGTCAGTCACCTGGCGGGCGGAAATTTTATCGAGGGTTGCCTTTTCGGCATCCGGCGTGGTTGCTGTCGGAATCGGTGAATAGCCCCATTCGATGGCAAATTTGTCATAGGGGCCGATGAGCGGAATCAGCCGTTTGATTTTGTCTTCCGGCTGGGCGACGTAGTTCATCCGACCATAAGCCATAATCGAGGCCGTGGACCCGTTTTTATCGGTAAACGCCGGGTCACGTAATTGCTTGATCGTGTAGGCAGAACTGGCTTTGTGGTTATGGCGCAAACCGAGGGTGTGGCCAACTTCGTGGGCGGTGACATAGCGAATCGCTTCGCCCATTACCGTTTCTGGGAGTGGAAATTTCTGCGCCCGTGGATCATTGGGCGCACACAACACAAAATAGTATTTCTGGAAAATCTTGAGCAAATCCTGCCAGAAAATAATGTGTGCCGAAATGATCTCGCCGCTGCGCGGATCGTGAACATTGGGACCCATCGCGTTTTCAACCCGCTGGGCGGCCCACCGAATCACCGAGTATCGGGCATCTTCCGGATCCCAGTTGGGGTCTTCGGCTTTGGTTGGCGCATCTTTGCACAAAATGGCATTTTTAAACCCGGCGGCTTCAAACGCCACATTCCAGTCTTCGACGCCCTGCTTCATATAGGCGCGCCATTGCTGCGGCACTTCGCGGGCGATGTAGTATACAATTGGCTTGACGGGTTCGGACAGGGCGGCCTTTGGATCTTTCTTTTCCAGGCGATAGCGGGTGATAAAGCGCCGCAACAAGACCTGATTCTGATCATTGGCGTAATCTTCAAACCCTTCGGTGAAGTACCCAACGCGTGGGTCAACATAGCGGCCCATCATTGGTTTTTCAGGCAGCAACACCAGACTGTAGTGAACCAGAATTGAAATGCTGCGAATGTCACCTGGAATCTGAGCCGGCGGTGGGGCATTGGGGTTGGGGCTTGGGTTGGGTGGCGGTCCAAGTGAATAGGTAATCATGGACCGGGTTTCAATGTTGGTGGGAAAGGGTTTGATTTCCTCAATATAGCTGCGTGAAGAATCAACCTGTGATGGACCTGATAACCCCAAACTTCCCAACACACTGACGGCTGAAAAGTCAGGTAAATCAGAGGACAGCAATTTGGTGACTTCGATGACGGCAGATTTGTTTTCGCCTTCGGCTTCGACATCAAAGGTCAGAATAATCGGTTCCAGATTCGCTGCATCAACCGATTCCTGAATCGCGCTTTTGCCATCAGCCCGCTTGTCATACGACACATTGCGGAGCTGAATTTTGTTGTTGCGCCGTTCCCATTTGACGACGCGATATCCGACTGGAAAGCCTCCAAATTCAATCCCGGCTGGGACTTTGGCAACCTCGGTGTTCCAGAGCATCACTTTACCATACAGGGCTTCAGGGAGTTCAAAATAGGTTTTTTCTCCGACTTGATGAATGGTAAACAACCCAGGCCTGGATTTGGCCTGATCGGTAATGACTTCTTTATAAGGCTTCGGGCCGGTTGGTTTTTCCTTTCCTGGCATTTGGCCAGGTCCCTGAGGCATTTCAGGGATTTGAGCATGGACAGAGGCGGTCAAACACAACACCACCCCCAAAACAAGAGTCAGACCCCGCAAGCGGGGCGAGCACACAGGCTTCATTCTGTTCCTCCAAAAAAGCTGATTTTTTTGATTGATAGGTAAATGATGGTTGGCGGAGTGTAACGAAAAAAAGGAGCTTTAGGATGCCTTTTCTTGCGAAAGACAGGGAAATTTCTCCGCTGAGGACCCGGTCATCAATTTGACCAATCGAAATTGCAAAGATGCAGCCAGGAAAAAGAAAGTTCTTGACATCCAGCCTCCTTTACGGTAAATGAATGAACGTTCATTCCAATAAAACACAAGTTACTCATTTATGGCTCGAAAAACCGACACCACCTCACCCACTGATAAAGGCGAAGCCATCTTGCAGGCTGCACTCGAACTGTTTTCCGAACGTGGTTTTCACGGCACGGCCATGCCGCTGGTGTCAGAACGGGCTGGCGTCTCAGCGGGTACCATTTATCGGTACTTTGAAAGCAAAGAAGCCCTCGTCAACGCCCTCTATCAGAAGTGGAAAACCTCCCTGCTGGATCACATTCTGGATGGTTTTCCCGAACAGTCGCCATTTCGTGAGCAATTTCATGTGTTTTGGCAACGCTACGCCAGCTTTGCCCTGGAATTTCCAATGGCCTTCCAATTCCTGGAACTCCATCACCACGCCGCCTATCTGGACGAGCGCAGCCGCCTGACCGAGCAAAGAGGTCATCAACGAATGGTTGAACTCTTTCACGAAAATCAACGCCTGCAAATCCTGAAACCATTTGAAGTTGAACTCCTGGTAGCCTTCGTCTGGGGGGCGCTCTCGGGTGTGCTCAAAGCCGGACTCAAGGGTGAAATTGCGTTGACTCCGGAAATAATTGATGCGGCTGAAGCCTGTTGTTGGGAGGCCATCCGACGCTAATACCATTTAGGGTTCAGGGTATCGGGTTCAGGGTTCAGGAAAATACAGTTTTTTCAATGGGTTAGCCTTCCCGTAATACGAGGCTTTCATTCCAAAATGGTAT
>DAOQNB010000535.1:0-4951 GCA_035335845.1 Acidobacteriota bacterium
CCTTGGACTGTGCCCGAACCTGCACCATTTCACGGATTCCTTTGAGCAGGAGCTTTAAATCGAATGGCTCTAGCACCAGCGAGAGCTTTCCAGCTTCAATTTTGGAAATCGAGAGCACGTCGTTGATAAGTTCAAGCAAATGCTCGCCACTGCGTAAAATGACCGCCAGATTCTCGCGGTGTTCAGCCAGCAGTTTTTGATCACGTTCCATCAACTGGGCAAACCCCAGCACCGCATTGAGTGGCGTCCGAAGTTCGTGGCTCATATTGGCCAGGAAAGTACTCTTGGCGCGGCTGGCCTGCAGGGCTTCTTCTTTTGCCGCCAGTGCCTCCTGCTCTGAATGAAGCGCCCGGCTTTCTGAAAGGGATAACTGCTCGATATTGAGTGCCAGTTCGGCATTCTTTTTGGCAATTTCGGCATTTTTGCGGTCAAGCTCGTCGTTGGTCAGGGTCAGTTCCGCGGTTCGCGCGGCCACTTTGCTTTCCAGTTCTTCATTCCGTCGCTGAAAAGACCGTACCTGCCACTGCATCATCCACCAGGCCAACCCAATCACTCCGGCAAGATAGATTAAATAAGCCCACCAGGTTCGCCAGGGAGCTGGCCGGATTTGAAATGAGACGTCCACCGGTCCGCTGATATTTCCAGCGTAGTCACGCCCCCAAACTCGAAAGGTATAGGTATTTTCCGGCAAATTGGTAAACACACGCTGTGGCGTGGCTGACCAGTCGGTAACCGCAGCATCATAGCCGACGAGTTGGGTCTGGTAGCGTGTATCCGACTCTCGGAAAAAACTGAGCAAGGCATATTCAAAAACCAGATTGTTCTGACTATAGCTGAGCGACTGGCCAGTGAGCTGCTCCAGACTGACGGGATGGTTATTGACAAGTGTGGTTTCAATAAACAGCGGTTTCTTGCGGCGGTCGTTTACTTCCTGGGCCGGGTCATAGAGGGCCACTCCAGCCAGCGTTCCCGCCCAAATCCGACCATGGCTATCAACCAGCGATGCCCCACGGGTACACTCATTGCTTGGCAAGCCGTCATCAGTGGTAAAGGTGTAACAGTCAAATTCAGCCAGTTGATTTGGGCGCGAAGCCTGTGGGGTTAGCCGCGTAATTCCTTTTTTGGTAAAGAGATACAGCCGTTTCTGGCTGTCTTCGCGGAGCTGATTCACGGTATTGCTCAACATCCGTGGGTTTTGTTCCTTGGTGAGCGATTCCCATTTACTTCCAGGTCGAGCGACATTACAGCGCCAGACGCCCCCGCCTTCTGTTCCGGCCCACAACCAGTAACTGCCATCTGCCGAGACAGTACTCAACAAACTGAGGACCGGGCGGGTTGGTCCATCGGTCACTGCCGTAAATTTTATCTCGGATTGAAAATCCAGCCGGGCCAGACCACTATCCGTGCCAACCCAGACACTCCGCTCACCAGAGGCAGCCACCGTTTCGGTCAAACATCGGGCAACACTATTTGGAAGCCCGGTCTGCATGTCAAAAATCAGCCAGGGAGGTCGCTGACCTAAACTCCCGGTTTTAACCGACGGTGAAGTGGCGCCTTGCAATGAGAGCCGGGCAACTCCAGCGTCAGTGGCAACCCACAGGTACCGTTCGCCACCTGGGAGCACACTCTGATGCAGTCCACGCACGATATTGTGTGGTAATCCATTGGTGGTGTTGTAAATCGTCCACTTTCCATTTTCCAGGCAGGCCAGTCCTCCCCCATACGTTCCAACCCAGAGGGATTTGGTACCTTCACGTGAGGTGGTTTCGAGCACGCTGTAGGCAACATTGGTGGGCAACCCTGCGCCAGAGTTAAAGAGCGTCCATTGTCCGCGCTCCAGTCGGGCCAGTCCGCTATCAGTACCAGCCCAAACGATGGAATTCCCATCAGCACTCTTTGTTTCAAGCAGGCTGTACACCAGATCATTGGGGAGCCCGGTCCGGGTATTAAACGCAGTCCATTTGGCTTGCTCCAGGCGGGCTAACCCACCACCAAGGGTGCCGATCCACAAGGTCCGAATCCCGGTTTCAGCTTTGCTTTCCAATAAACTGTAGACCACATTGTTGGGCAAGCCAGACCGGGTATCATACACCGAAACCGTGTAACTCTTTTGAAGTGTGGTTTGACCGGCTGCTGATAAAGGAATGGAAAATGCCGACTCTCCGGCCTGTTTCTCATCCAGGCGAATCAACCCGCCCCCATATGTTCCAATCCAGAGGGTGCTTTGTCCCGTGACTGACCGGGTCTCAAGCAACGTCAGCACAATGTTGTTGGGCAACCCTGATTTCACATCAAATGTCGTCCACTGACCATTTTCAAACCGGGTTAAGCCACCAGAGGTCCCAACCCACAGCGTCCGGGTACCGGTTGAAGCCGTGGTTTCAAGCAAACTGAGCACGCCGTTGTGTGGCAAGGCGCCTGATTCAACTGAATAGACCGACCATTCTCCCTGCTCGAAACAGGCCAATCCGCCACCGTCAGTACCAACCCAGAGTTGTCGGTTGCCGTTGGCCCCGCGCGTTTCAAGCAAGCTCAACACCCAGTTATTGGGCAATCCAGATTTAGTGGTGTAATGCGTCCACTTCCCGGCTTCCAGGCAGGCCAGCCCGTTGCGAGTTCCAACCCAGATCATGCTCTGGCCAGAAATAGACCAGGTTTCCACCAGGCACCGCACCTGATTGCTGGGCAAGTCCCCACTCGCTTCGGTAAAGGAATGCCATTCGCCATTTTTGTGTTGCAATACACCGCCGCCATCGGTGCCAAACCAGATACTGCCATCGCTGGCGACAACCATGGCCCGGACATTGTTTGAGACGGCTCGATTTGGAAGATCAACCCTGACCCAGACCCGTCCATTGTAATAAGCTGGTCCATCCTGGGTGGCGACCCAGAGGTAGCCTTTCGGGTCAAAAGCCAGTTTTTGGATTGAATTCTGAGGCAATCCATCACGTTCGGTGATGGTTCGAAAAACCGGCAACCCAAATGGAGCATCTGGTGCCAGAGCAACCACCCCCGGCGCCACTGGCAACAATTGACTTTCCAGCGATTGAGGGAAGTTTGACGGAGAAAACGATTCAGCTTGCGGTTCAGCACCAAGGCAACACCCGATCCAGATGGGCACGATCAGTATTCCAAATACGGCAACACGCCACATCCACCCAAAAACAGGGAACCTGAAAAACCGGCAGGACTGGTGCTGAGCTTTGGCCTGAGGCATGGGGTTGGTTAAAGGAAAAATCAAGAATCGGTTGGGCAGGGATTTGCACGCAGTTAGGAAAACCACGGTTGAATCTTACGGCAGTCCTTGTATGATTGACCATTTCTTGCGGCCAGTCGAATTTGTACCTGAATTCACTGAGCCAATCACACCAAATAACCAGGCATACCGCACTATAACTGAACCAAACCTTTTCCGAAAAAGATTTTTGCAAAGCGGCATCACGGGGGCCGCACGCCACACACTATTGAATCTCCATGTCATATCGCATTTTGGTCGTTGATGACGAAACTGGTATCCGTGACTCACTGCGGGGAGTCCTCGAAGACGAGGGTTTCTCAGTGGATCTGGCTTCAACAGGCGAAGACTGCCTGCAAATCATTGAAAAACAAGCATATCATTGTATTTTACTTGATATCTGGCTGCCTGGAATGGATGGTATGGCTGTGCTTGAACGCATCCGGGCCACTCATCCTGAGACAGCCGTGGTGATGATTTCAGGCCACGGGACAATCCAGATGGCGGTCAAAGCTACCCGGCTTGGGGCTGCTGATTTTATTGAAAAACCGCTCCATATCGAAAAAACCCTGGATGCCATTCGCAATGCCATCAAAGCCCACGCGCAGAGGTTGGAAACCGCGTCGCGAGAAAACGGCGCCGGGCGTGAAAATGGTCACCAGCGCGATCACCTGATCATCGGAGACAGTGTGCCGATGCGCGCGCTCCGCCAGCAAATCGCCCTTGCCGGACCAACCAACGGGCGGGTTTTGATTTATGGTGAAACCGGTACAGGGAAAGAACTGGTGGCCCGTGCGCTCCATCATCAGTCGTTGCGAGCAGCGTCAGGTTCATTTGTGGCGCTCAACTGTGCCGCCATTCCGGAAGAATTGATTGAATCTGAGCTATTTGGCCACACCAAAGGAGCATTCACCGGGGCTACTGGTCAGCGGCGTGGGAAATTTGAACAATCCGACAATGGAACGCTCTTTCTGGACGAAATCGGCGATATGAGCCTCAAGACCCAGGCCAAAGTGTTGCGGGTGCTCGAAGAACAATCATTTGAACCAGTTGGCGGCAATTCCACCATTTCAGTTGATGTCAGAATGATTGCAGCCACCAACAAGCGCCTGGACGAAGAGATTGAAAAAGGCAATTTCCGGGCGGATTTGTTCTATCGGCTCAACGTGATTCCTTTTCAAATCCCACCGCTGCGCGAACATATCGAAGACATTCCAATCCTGGTCGAACACTTCACCAAAATCTATACTGAAATGTATCGCAGCACCCCACGCCAGTTTACCGATGGTGCGATTGACAAGCTGCTCCATTATTCGTGGCCAGGGAATGTTCGCGAACTGCGGGCTACGGTCGAACGGCTGGTGATTATGACCCAGCGCGAATGGATTGAACCCGACGACCTGCCCTTTACCCAAACTGACGGCCCGTTGCTGGCAAGCTTTCGATTTGACTCATACCGCGAAGCCCAGGAAGCCTACGAACGCGAGTTCATCCAGCGCAAACTGGCCGAAAACAACGGCAACGTCACCCACACCGCCGAAGCCTTAAATATGGACCGCAGCCACCTGTATCGCCGGATTAAGACGTTGGGAATTTCGATTCGCGGATGACATCGAACAAAATGACAACTGACAGTTGTCACCAATCAGGGCGTTCCCGCCCTCTCCTTGACACCCTCTGGGGTGAATGGTACTTTGCCGCCCATCCCAAAATCTG
>DAOQNB010000536.1:0-4941 GCA_035335845.1 Acidobacteriota bacterium
CGGCGTTTCCTCCCGGCCCTGAAGGACCGGGTCTCCACGCCGAAGACAGGATGAATCATATGAAGCCAAAGACAGAATCGAGCTTGTTCAATTATTGAGCCGGTGAATTACGGATTTAAACGCTTTAAAGCCAGCGTTTGCGGTTCGTTATCCATATCCACCCCAATGAATTTTGGATTTTTCCAGGATAAAAGGATGTACCCGCTATGTTCAAATGGCTTGCCAAATTTTTCACCAATGAAGATTCAAGGTCTCCGGAAGATTCCATTTCGATTTACAAGAATGAGTCCCAGGTTCAACAACCAGTTCCCAGATCTTATACTTTGATCTGCTCTTCCTGTTATTCGCGTTGTTCAGGCTCAAATGCTCACGTCATCCCCTGGTGGAATCCCGATCAAAAAAATATCTTTACCACCTATCGGTGTGGGAATTGCTGGCTTTCTTCCCTTGAAGAAACTCGTCAGGCAGTTCTCAATGGTGGAAGTGAAGTCCAGATTTGTTTTTGTGACTTTCTCACTCGACAGGGCCTCAAGCATGAAGCGAGGACCATTCGCGACAGTCCTCCTGAACAATCACAGGCACTCCTGCTCGCCATTCTCACTGACGTTCAAGAACAAAAAGTGATTTTTCACCCATGAAGCGTCTTCAATTGATCCTGGTTCTCGTTCTTTTGGTACTGACAGGTTGCACAACTGAACCACCGAAAAGTGTATGAGGTTTGTTTGACTGAAGCATCAAGAGCCAAAATTGCTCCCTTGATTCCCTGTGAAGGCCACACAGTTGTGTTGATCATTTGGGAGAAAAAGTGATGTGACTTGTGACAAATTCCCGCCTGAAGGTGAAACCCTGATCTTTTTTCGTCACTCTTCACTCTCAAGTCTTCATTCATTTGGACATTATCCACCGACGCAAGAGAATTCCAGTGAGCAATAAAAAGCCAGCCGTCAGGGCATGTCTTGCCACTGTGCCCGATCCTCCGTGCTGGACAGCCACCAGAATTGCGTCGCCTACGGGCATCACACATCCAATCAACGAGTACCAGACGAGGGCCGGGTAGTCTCTCCGAATCAATAAGGCCAACCCAAACAACCCGAGAAATAACGCCCGGATGGCATAGACAAAAACAAATCCAGTTGTATGCGGGTCAGCCAGCGGAATGCCATAGTACGCCGCAAAAGACTGTGGGTTATATGTTGAACGCACTGCGTTTACCAGAATGTAGCCGATCAAGACGATCACCATCCAGAAACCTGCAGCACGATGCGCCGGGACACGGGATACTGAGGTTGAAGACACCGCGACTGATGAAGCTGACATAAAAAAGTCCTTCCTGATGAATCATTTAAAAATGGATTAGTTGATTGGATTGAAAAAGTCAGTGCCAAAATGCCCTTCAGCACTGAGCATCCGATCAATCATTTCGCCGTAATTGTGCGCCGCCGCATATTGTGGATGTGACCGAATCAGAGCCATGGTCTGGCATTCATCACCCAGGCTTCGATCACCAGCCTGGGTAAAGTTCAAGGCACTGACGGCATCAGTCGCCTGGGCCAGTTTCAGGTTGTGCGGATCCAGTTGCCCAACCTGGATTTTGTTGCGAACGTGTTTGTGACAGCGACACGAACTATCCGGGTTGACGATGCCACATTGCCTGGAAACAAAAGCCACCAGGGTTTGTCTGGCCCGCGACAGCCGTTTTCGGTAAGCAGTTTCTGGAACTCCCAAAATTGAAGCCGCCTCAATCCCACTCATTTCCAGAACTTCGCCTAAAATTAACGCCAGCCGATCCTCACGGTTGAGACACATCAACATCCCCAGCGTGCAATTCCGCCGAACCTCTTCGATGAGTTCAGCGGCCAGATATTGTTCTTCAGGACTTTGTTCATAGTGGGTCAGGCTGGCCTCTAACCGAAGGGACAGACCTTCGAATGTCACTCGATTACGCATCTGATCTCGTTCAACAAGGTTTAATAAGGTTGTGGAAGCAATGCGGTACATCCAGGTTGAAAATGAACTTTCTCCGCGAAATTGTCCGAGGTGGGTTATCAATTTGATCAAAATTTCCTGGGTCGCATCCTCAGCATCCATTGGGTGCTGCAACATTCGCAAGGCCAGGTTGTACACATACTTTTGTGCATACGCCACCACTGATTCCAGCGCTGTTCGGCTTCCATTTTGTGCTTCCAGTACAAGGTCATTGATTTCCGGCTGCATTTCAGAGCACTTCCTTTGTGAGTGATATGCTGATTAGACACAGTGCTCTGTCATTTGTGACATGACTTTTTCCATTGAACAAAAAAAATTCCAGCGTTCCAACCCGATTTGCATCAATCACGGAAGGAAGCTGGAACCTGCCAATCAGGATTTAGTTTTGACGAACCACAAAGCAACGACTCAATCACTCAAGAAGGAATAGTCCGGCTCTGTTTGAGGGAGAAACTCTGAACCTTTTTCTTAGAAGACGTTGGGCTGAAGATTGTCTCAATGTCTTCAGCCCTCAGCCCACTTTCTTCAGCCCTGAGCTTGCGAATCTTCAGCCCGCTTTCTTCAGCCCTCACTTTCAGTCTCCCGTATTTGGCTGAGCCTGACCAACTGGCAGATGTGGCCGGCGCGACGGGTCTTCGACCAGTTGTGCTGATGGACGGTCCACAAAGTACCGGAACACAAACCAGCCGAGTGCAAACACACCAACTGAAAACAGTGTGTCTCCGATTACGCGCAACCATCGGAGTTTATCCATCAGGCCGGTTTGCAGAAATTCCGCCGAGCGTGCATACCACGTACCCTGTTCAATCGCCGCCCAGGTCTGGAGCAAACCAATCGGAAGCAAACTCAACACCACCATCAACACCAGCCCCAGATTGATTGACCAGAAAGCCACCGCCAGCGATTTGGTATGCCAGACTTTCTCCGGCTGATAGGCTCGCAGGCAGAACAGCATCAAGCCAATCCCCAGCATTCCATAGACTCCAAACAGCGCCGTGTGGCCGTGAACTGGCGTTAAATTCAATCCCTGCATATAGTACAGCGCAACTGGCGGATTGATCAGGAAGCCAAACAACCCGGCACCGACCAGATTCCAGAACGCCACACCGACAAAGAAGTAAATCACCCAGCGATAGGCCGCGAGCCATTCAGCCGCTTTTGATAATCGGAGGTTTTCCCAGGCTTCAAAACCGACCAGCACCAGCGGCACGATTTCCAGCGCGCTAAAGGTCGCTCCCAGGGCCAGCACCATCGTCGGCGTTCCAGTAAAGTACAGATGGTGGAATGTCCCGATAATGCCTCCGGTCAAATAGATGATGGTTGAAAACAACACTGCTTTGGTGGCAGTTTTCATTGATAACAATTGAAGCCGGGTAAACAGAAAGGCAATCACGACCGTGGCAAAGACTTCAAAAAAGCCTTCGACCCACAGGTGAACCACCCACCAGCGCCAGTATTCGGCCCGCACGATGTGGCTGTGTTTGCCATACATCAAACCGGCGCTGTAAAAGAGCGGAATCGCAATGCTCGCAATCACAAACAGCGTCAGCAGCGATTTGCTTTCTTTGGCTGCCAGCAATCCGGGTTTAATCGCACGCCAGACCAGCCACAACCAGAACACCATCCCGCCCAGGAGCGCAACCTGCCAGAATCGTCCAAGGTCAACGTATTCATAGCCTTGCGTTCCAAACCAAAACCACAAATCACCTAACTTTTGATGAACACTTAACAGTTCTCCGACCAGCGAACCGCCAACCACGAAAATGAGCGCCCCAAACAGAATATCAACACCAAGCTTCTGTCCTTTGGGTTCGCTGCCGCCAATCGCTGGCGCCACAAACAATCCGGTCGCCAGCCACGAGGTGGCAATCCAGAACAACCCAATCTGGAGATGCCAGATCCGAGCCACCGAATACGGCAAATATTTGGCCAGTGGAATGCCATAAAAACCATTGCCTTCGACACCGTAGTGCGCTGTAATGGCTCCCATAATCACCTGAACCACAATCAAGGCCGTGACAATAATGAAATATTTCATCGTGGCACGCTGTGAAGGCGTCACGTTCATTCCAAGCAACGGGTCGCGGAGCGGTATTTCGTTTGATTCAGATTCCTTTTTCTCCGAACCCATATACCAGACCAGCGCGCCAATCCCGGCCAGTAATAAAATGACGCTAAAAATGCTCCACATCACGGCACTGGCGGTTGGTACATTGCCAATCAACGGTTCGTGTGGCCAGTTGTTGGTGTAAGTAATGGCCTCGCCTGGACGATTGGTCGCGCATACCCACGACGTCCACCAGAAGAAGGTACTCATTTCCCTGCCCCTGGTCGCATCGGTCAGCGCGCCAGGTGGAATGGCATAGGCGTTTTTGCCACTGGCGAAAATGCCTTTGTAGTGTTGGGACAACACTGTAAACGCTTCAGCCCGAACCCGACTTACCGTGATTTGCTGTTTGACGGGATCATAGGTGTTAGTTCGGAGTTCCTGCTTGAGCCGTTCACGAAATGCCGCCTGTTGTTCGGCTGACAAACTGGCATAGTCAGTTCCATTGGCTTCCTGTGACCAGCGATTGAGAATGTATTCGGCTTCACGGTGCAGCCAGTCGGCTGACCAGTCGGGTGCCACATAGGCCCCATGTCCAAAAATCGAGCCAATTGATTGCCCACCCAGCGATTGCCAGACGGCCTGCCCGCGCTGGATTTCTCCGGGAGCAATGACTTCCTGACCATCAACCGAGACAACGCGAATCGGAATCGGCGGTGCTTCGGAAATGGTTTTGTATCCAACACCACCCAGTACCGCGAACGAAATCGCCACGACACAGCCAAGCGTGATCCAAAGCTTTTTATTGTTCATAGTGTGTCCCTCATTCATCATTCACAATTCGAAATTTCTGTTGTGAACACAGTAGAGACTCTTCGAACAAAAATCGGTGACCTAAGTCACACCCT
>DAOQNB010000537.1:0-4930 GCA_035335845.1 Acidobacteriota bacterium
TTTCAAGCGCACCCCGCAGGATTTCTTCGAGATCTAAGGATTGATTGACGGTGTTCCCCCCCGCGTTAGGGGTGGCCAGGTGCAGGATCGAAGCTTCGAGTTCTTCTTCCCGCCGTTTCAATTTGTCATTGATGTGGACGGCCTGTTCATAGGTCGAAATCAGTAAATCCAGGATCTGCTGTCGCTCAGACGTAATAAAGTGAACTTTTCCGGCAAATTCGATTTCCACCCCCATCTGCATCCGGTTGCGTTTGCGCAGTTCCCGATTGGTGAGGATGTATTCGATGCGGGTTAATAAATAATCCTCGCTATAGGGCTTGGTAATAAAATTGTCGGCGCCACATTCCAGGCCGCGCAAAATATCAGACGTATCAGATAACGAAGTGAGTAAAATGATTGGAATTTCTCTGAGGGCCTCATCATTTTTGGCGGCCCGGCAAAAATCATAGCCATTCATTTCCGGCATCAGCACATCACTGACCACCAGTGTCGGGTCACTGTCCTGCATTGCCTGTAAACCATCCACCCCGGTTCGGGCATGAACACACTGAAACCCCTGGTCTTCGAGGAATCCGATCAACTTCTGCGCCTGGGTCTGGCTATCTTCAATCACCAGTATTTTTTGATCTTTCCTGGCTCTTTTTTCAAACATAGTGCGCTCCCTCTGCAAACTCATCGGTTGAGGCTACCGGCATTTATTTCCTTGAGATACTGAGCAATCTGATTGGGATTGAGTACAAATTGGGCCGCTCCAATACTAACCGCTTTGCCTGGCATGCCAAAAACAACTGAACTTTTTTCATCCTGAACAATAGTGATCGCGCCGCTTTCGCGCAGTAATTTGAGTTCGAGGGCACCATCGGCTCCCATTCCCGAGAGTAAAATCCCGACTGCCTGCCGCCCATAGGTCCTGACAACCGACTGAAAGAACACCGACACTGACGGGCAATGGGTTGTTTCATCAGTGCCAGCTTTGAGCCAGAGGCGGTCATTCCTCTGCACTTCGAGGTGAGTCCCATCGGGGGCAATGTAGATGTGGCCTGGTCGAAGCACCGTTTCGTTGCTCCCAATATGAACTGGTAATGCGCACGACTGACCCAGCCATTCAGCAAAACTTTGAATAAAGCCCGTTGCCATGTGCTGAACAATTACCACTGGTACCGAAAAATTGGCGGGTAGTCCCCGTAAGATGATTTGTAATGCCTGGGGCCCTCCGGTGGAGGCGCCAATGGCAATCAGTCGGATTGGTTCACCAGGTTTGAACTGTGGGTCAAATGTGTGGGATTCAGTCACTCTTTTTCGCCTTGACCGTGGCCATCGCCGCACCACTTTGACCTCTGACATCAGTTTCACCGTTTGCACCAGCTTCTGGGTCGTCACGTCATGGTCGGCATGGCCAATTCCTGTGGGGCGTGCCATAACCATCACCGCCCCAGCCTCCAGGGCCCGAAAGGTCACGGCGCTTTCTTCTGGGGTGACGTTTCCGCTGACAATGATGATGGGCGTCGGAATGGTTTCCATAATCTGGCGTGTGGCCTCAAATCCATTCATGCCAGGCATATAGATGTCCATCGTAATCACATCAGGGCGATAGAGTTTGACGGCATCAAGTGCCAGCTCACCATTGCGGACAGCGCCCACAACTTCAATTCCGACATCCGAATTGAGGATGGATCGAAGAAATTCGACAATGACTGGCGAGTCTTCGACAATCAAAACCCTGATCATAATGATCTGGCTCCGGATTTGGTATTTTTCGAGTAATTGGCAGAAAAAAAACCAGAAAAATATCGGCAGCGCCCGATACAGTGATGGGACCGAGTGATCAACAACGGGTTGGCTTCTGCGGGGAGCCAGCCACGGGAACAAAAGAGTTCTTATTTCTCTCACACAAGAAAGAATAGCCAGGTTTTTAAGGCTGTCAAAGAAATTCTTTTAAGAAACTCTTAACGCTAATTATTTAAATAGATTAGATAATTTGCCGTGTTTTTGATGAATGAGAAATTTGAATCAGTCTTTGGTTTTACTTATCAATGGACACCAATCGTCTATTGAGCTGATGTGGTTTCAACCAGGTGGCAGTAATCTGGTGAGAAAAATTTGCTCAGGTCAGTCAGTCTATGGTTATACTTTTATGATGTTTGCCTTCTTTTTCCTATCTATTCTTCTGTTCGATACAATCTTCAACGCACTTTTCAAGTTTTTCACGAATACGATGTGCCCGGATGCGCAAGGCATTGAGTGGGATTCCAAGCCGACTGGCCAGTCGGGTTCGATTTTCGATCCGCTCACGCTCTTTGCCCTGATGATACTCAATGAATAAATCACGACTGTCTGCCGGAAGTCCATTCAGGCATTCTTCAAGGCAGTCCAGGGCATGTTCATTCTGAATTCGATCATTTATTTGATGATCCATCTCGTCGGGCGTTGAAAGTGGGTGGGCAGAGACGGGGAGAGAATCAATGGCCGAGGGAGCTTTTTCCTGATTACGCCAGTGCTCGCGCAAAATATTGCGGGCAATCCCATACAGATAGACCACCGGCTCGTTCACCTGGATTTCCGCCCCTTCAGCGAGTTTACGGGCGGCACGATGAAAGACTTCATCGGTGTATTCAGCAAAGAATGGGCACCCTTGCGCTTCAAAATATTTCATCAACCGCACCCTGGCTTTTTCATACGCCTGACCAGCCAGATCGCGGTCAGGGTGGAGCCAGCGCAGCAAAGCCTCAAAGGCTTGCTGAGTCATCACCCAGTCATTGGGATTGATTGATGGTTGGGCCACGTGGTGCAGTTCTCCCATTGAAATCAGCCGCGTGAAGTCAAAATCTGTCGGAAATTGAAGTTTCAACGTTGAGATACACATTATTCAACTGATTTTAACTCTTCAAGCTCACGCTCGAAATTTCCGGAGAGAATTGGGAATCGGCACCAGGTTTTCGGATCCAGGTTTTCATCATCCAGGTGAAATGACGGAGCGTACCGCTCGCGTTTCCATTGGTTGATGCTCCACAATCGGAAAAATTTCATCACCCAGTTTTTGAGTGACGCCGCTGGATAGACACGGCCAAAGGTATGTTTAATCAGTTGATAGACATCCTTTGGATCGCGTTTGTCTCGAATGGCGGCTTTTTCGATGGCATCCAGCACCGGATAGGGCATCAGGTCGGCTTCGTCAGTCTGACCAAACTCCTGGGGTTTGAGTTCAGCAGTGGGTTGCTGGTTATTGACATAGGAAAGTGCTGGAACGGCTGAAAACCCATCAGGCCCGGTTGCTTCCATCCACCTTAACCACTCACGCAAAAAGGCTTTGTCAATCCCCCCAATCGGAGAAAGTCCGCCACAGGTATCGCCATCCATGGTGGCATAGCCAACAGCGGCTTCACTGCGGTTGCTTGTCGTCAGCAAGAGCGCCCGTTTGACATTGGCGAGCAACCAGACACCTGGCGCTCGAACCCGTGCCTGGACGTTTTGCAAGGCCAGATCATCTGTCGCCCACGTCAGCGGTCGCCCCAGACTTTCCGAGACCATGCCGACATACTGTTGAACCAGCGGGTTGATGTTGAACTCAAAATATTCAGCCCCAACGGCTTCAGCCACGTTGCGGGCGGCGGTGCGAGTCGTCTCACCGCTGTTTTCAGTGGCTTGATAAACACAGGTCAGCAGGGTCTGGGAGAGTT
This sequence comes from Acidobacteriota bacterium, assembly GCA_035335845.1. Lineage (GTDB taxonomy): Bacteria > Acidobacteriota > Blastocatellia > Chloracidobacteriales > Chloracidobacteriaceae > JACQXX01. The sequence goes on from DAOQNB010000537.1 coordinate 3,678, forward strand.
GCTCAACCGTCATCTCAGGCGTGAGCGCAGGAACGTATGAAATTTTTTCCAAAAACCGGGCAATACCGAGTTCAGCCACGCCACGCTCGATCATCAGTCGAACCAGACAGGCTGAAGCGCACGAATCAGCACCGCCACTCAGTGAAATCACAAACCCGTTGGAGCGGCTTTTCCGCATGTAGTCAAACAATCCAAGGGTCAGCGCCCGGGCAAACTCTTCTTTTTTCAGGTCAGGCGATGTTTCCCAGGGTTCAACTGTTTCAGCATGGCCGAGCAAATCCAGCGAAACCTCGGGGAAATCAAAGGTGCCGGAAATACACCCCACCGTGGCATTTTTAAGATCCGGTTGAAAACTGGCGATGCGCGACTGTGACATCCGGGTATTGGCCACATCAACGGTGGTGGCCGTTACACAGACATCTTCAAATGACAGCCGTTTCCCTCGGGTAATGATTTTTCCTTCTGAAGCAATCAAGACTCCACCATCAAAGAGTGCTCGACCTGATTCACACCCGAGCAAGTTGGTGTGGACATAAGTCACCCCAAACGCCCGTGAGCCTTCAACCACAAACCGTTCACGAATGGCGTGTTTGGCAAAAGCAAAGTGACTGGCGCTTGGATTGAGGATGATATCAATTCCTTTGAGTGCCAGATCCCCGCCTGGACGGCGTGCCACCCAGGCATCCTCACAGATTTCGTACCCGATTTTGACTCCCGAGACGTCAAAGAAAATGTCCCCAATCGGATACTGGTGACCATCAATAAACTGAAGTTCACAGGCCACGTCCGCCGGCCAGGGTTTGAACCAGCGTGGTTCGTAGTGGATCCCATCTCCGGCCAGATGCTGTTTGGCGACAAATCCCAGAATGTGCCGGTTTACAACCAGACAGTGGGTGTTAAAAATCCCGTTTTGCAGCACAACGGGTAACCCGATTGAAACCAGCATCCCGTCAGTGGCGGGCAAAATGTCATCAACCAGAATTCGTTGCGCCATTTCAACCACGGCTGGCGAATGAAAGGCATCCTCGCACCCATAGCCGGTGATGCACAGTTCAGGTAAACACAAAACAGACACGCCTTGAGCCCGCCCCAATGCAATGGCTTTGAGAATGTGTTCGGTATTGGACCGCCAGGCAAGCGGCGTTTGATTGAGAGTGGCAGCACCAACGGTAATGAGTTTCATAGAATCCTCTTTAAATCCGGGTTCAGGGTTCAGGGTTCAGGGTTCAGGGTTCAGGGTTCAGGGTTCAGGG
>DAOQNB010000538.1:0-4926 GCA_035335845.1 Acidobacteriota bacterium
GCACCAATTTTCTCTTCATTCTTCATTCTCAATTCTTCATTCTTCCTTCCGCCCTCACTCCAGTCCCAAAATGAAGCGTTCCACGGCTTTCGCCAGCCCATCTTCAGTATTGGATGCTGTCCGGTGAAATCCCATCTCCAGCAGTTCTGGTTCAGCATTTCCCATAACCACACCAATACCGGCATACTGCAACATATCAATATCGTTGTGGTTATCCCCCACGGCCATCACGTCTGATTGATCAATTTCAAAGAATTCAGCCACAAATTCAAGCGCGGTTCCTTTTGACGCCGCCGGATTGAGCAAGTCGAGGATGGTCATATCGTTGCGAGGGTAGGCCGTCATCAGTAACCGGGTTACTTCCGACATTTCCGCCAGCAGAATCTCTGCCAGTTCGGCCATGGGTCGGCAGGGACCGCAAAACATAACCTGAATCACGGGACCGGTGACTTCGTGTAACAAATTTGGCACCGGACGGACATAGGCTCGATTCATTTCAAGGTATCGTTTGAGGGGGGCATTGTTTTCTGAAACGCTGTCGGTCAGGATCCGTCCATCCCCGTCGGGGTCTTCCAGGGCTAAGGTATCAGCCCCACATTGTTTTCCAAGCTCAATTAAGCGGCGGGCAATATCATTTTCGAGCCAGTGATAGCGATAAATTGACCTCGTTTCCAGATTTTTAATGAGCGCACCGTTATGGGTAATGAGCGGGGTGCGGATGCCAAGATTTTGAGCAACTGGCCGTACCGCGTGAAACCGGCGTCCGGTGGCCAGTACCAGATGCACCTGGTGAGCGCGCTCGGCCTGCTCCAGGGCCTGTCGTGTCCGGTCGGTCACTTTGCCATCAGGTGTGAGCAATGTTCCATCAACATCCATTGCCAGTAGCCCAATCTTGCCCATATAGTTTTTCTCTCAGGAACTGCAGGTTTATTGATTTATTTTGGCAGCATAGCACGTTGGCTGCCGGATTTCTCAGGCTGAAAACCCCTGGGCTCCGGGCTGAAAACCAGGGCTCCGGGCTTGGGGCTGAAGACTCGCAAGCTCTGGGCTGAAGAAAATGGGTTCAATACCCTAAGCCCGACGTCTTCATCCCACTGCCGTTGGCGTTATTACTGGGCATCATACTCAGCACGCAGGTTTATGGCTCGTTCCCTTAAAAGACAACTTCTTTCATTCACGCTTTTTGTGCTGGTGGTGTCAGCCAGCTTTTTTGGCTATACCTACTGGCGGATTCACCGTTTTGATAAACTTATCGCAAAAACAGCCACCGAATATAAGCTTGAAGAGCGACTGGTCCGGGCGATTGTGTATGAAGAATCGTATTTCAACCCCAGAGCCCGGAGCGGGGCTGGCGCCGTTGGTCTGATGCAGGTGACACCGGTGGTGATTACCGAATGGAAGCAAAAACGGCGTGAGCAAAATGCTTCCACCAACTTTGCCCGGGAAATGGCCCGGCGGGTCCCAAATCTATCAAGTTCCCAGGCATCAAAGCTGACGGAAGATGATTTGTTACAGTATCCAGAAATTAATCTGGCTATTGGCTGCTGGTATCTGGATTTGCTCCGCCAGCGCTATCAGGCTGAAACCATTGTGGTGCCTATGATGCTGGCTGGATACAATGCTGGGCCAAGTCAAGCAGAGCGGTGGCGGGCCGCAACAGCCCAGGCCGGGAAAAATCAACTGACTGCCGATACCTATGTGGCCCAGATTGATTACCCGGAAACACGTAACTATGTACGGCGCATTCTGGATCGTTACCAAAACAAACGGGGGATGTTAGAGTTTTAACCCTATGTTCTCCACTGGTTTCCTTGAGTTTGAGGTTGCGCTGGAACCAGATTCAGGCTAAATAGAACGACCTGCACTCTTGCGTGTGAGTCACACACATTTCGGCTGGTACTTCACCCCCTTCAATCCATAGCTGGCACAGTTCCACAACTTTTCTATGTACTCAAATCTCCATTTTCCGTTGCCCGAGCGCCCTCGGTTGCGCCAGGTCCAGTTGATTCCAGCCGAAGCTGAAGCGGAACGGGTTTTTATTGCCCATGATCCACAAAATTACACCGAGCCAGTGATCATTCCCGAAGCTCTGGGGCTATTTCTTCTGTTTTGTGATGGACAACATACGGTTGAAACCATGCAACAGGCCATTCGGTTTCAGGCTGGTGTCACTATTCCTCAAGAGCGAATCATCCAAATCCTGGAGATGTTTGATTCCTTTTTATTGTTTGACAGCGCACGGTTTCAACAATTTCAGTCAAAAGTTGATGCTGAGTTTATTGCCTCGCCAGTCCGACCCTGCGCTCATGCCGGAGCCAGCTACCCGGCTGACACCGAGGCGCTTGGCCTTCGGCTTGATGAAATTCTGGCTGGTGGCCCGCCGGTTGAAGCGCGAACTGACTCACGCCTCGTGGGGGTCATTTCTCCACACATTGATTTGCGAGTGGGTGGGGCGGTCTATGCCCCAGCCTACCGGATCCTGGGCGAAAGCCTGGCACATCTCGAAGATGACCCAACCGCACAACTGACATTCATCATTTTGGGAACGTCTCATTATGGTGGAAATGGATTGTTTGTGGCCTCTCGAAAAGCCTATGAAACACCATTTGGTCAACTTCAGTGTGATGTGGCTTTTTTAGAGCACCTTGAACGCCAGCTTGGCCAGAGCATCAGCCACGATGACACCTCGCACCGGCATGAACATTCCATCGAATTTCAGGTTATTTTTTTGCAACACCTGTTTCCAAAAGCGGTAGCCCAGGGGCGGGTGCGGATGGTGCCGATTTTATGCACTTCTTTTCAAATGTTGCTCAATGAATCGGACGTGGCTGGAAATCCAGATCGGGTTGAATATCAAGACTTTGTCAAAGCTCTTCGGGTGACGCTGCAATCGCGCCCCCAATCCAGTTGTTTGCTTGTCGGAGGTGATCTGGCTCATATCGGGCGCAAATTTGGCGACCCGTTTGATGCCGAAGAAAAGCTGGAAGCCGTCGCACAGGCTGACTCCGCCTTGCTCTCTGTAGTTGAACAGCGCGATGCCCAGGCGCTGCTGACCCACATTGCCCAGGATCAGGATGCGCGCAATGTTTGTGGTTTCCCCCCGATGTTGACCTTTCTCGATGCCCTCGATGTGTTTGGGGACTGTGAGGGCGAGGTGCTCCACTATGAACAATGGCATGAAGTCGAGCGGGCCTCAGCCGTGACCTATGCCAGCCTTGCCTTCTGGCAAATTCCTGGAGCAGATAACGGGGCTCAATGATGAGTTGAAATTGAGAGTTGAGCGAGGCAAAGAACTGAATTCAAATGGCTTCAACCCTCTGATCTTCAGTCAGTGAACTGGCGGTGTGATGGTCGCCCACGGTTCCTGGTCTGATCAAGTCGCACAATATTTGATAGATTAACCAATCAAATCCACTTATTATTTTCGGCTCACGCCAACAAAGTATTGGCTCCTGTTTTTCCTTCAACGTGCTCTTATTGATGTTTTGATTTTGAACGCCTGGTTAGAAAACGCATTATGACAATTGTATATTCTGCTCGATGGGTTCTTCCGGTTTCAGTTCCGCCGATTCCATATGGTGCGGTTGCTGTTCACAATGGTGTCATTACAGCCGTTGGTCCAGAAGAAGTTGTTCGAGAAAGTGTTGCCAAAGATGGTCCATACCAAACGGTCAGTTTAGGCGAAACGGCGCTCACGCCGGGTTTTGTCAATGTTCACTCTCATTTGGAATTGACAGCTTTACGGGGGCTGCTGGATGAACTGCCGTTCTATCCGTGGATTACAAAGCTGGTTGAACTCAAACGCGAAAAGTTACGCGCTGCAGATTTCCAAATTGCAGCGCGCTGGGGTGTGATCGAAGCCATTCGGTCAGGCATTACGACGCTGGCCGATACGGGCGACTCTGGCGCCCCGATGGATGCCATGGTCACTGGCGGTGTCCGTGGCATTGTGTACCAGGAAGTCTTTGGCCTCGAAATGCTCAAGGCCAAACGGAGCCTGGGCGATCTGAAGCGCAAAATCCAGACCTTGCGCCGGCATGAAACATCGTTGGTCAAAGTCGGAGTTTCTCCGCATGCCCCATACACTGTTTCAAAATTGTTGTTTCAACTCACGACTGAATTTGCCGAACAAGACAAACTCCCGATGTGCATCCACACGGCGGAATCTCGGGCTGAAGAAGATTTTATGCGCCAGGGATTGGGGCCGATTGGTGATTCCTATCGCCGCCGTGATATCCAATGGTCGCCACCTGGGGTTTCAACCATCCGCTATCTGGCTGATCTGAACGTGTTACGGGTAAAGCCATTGCTGGTCCACTGTGTTCGTGCCACGGAAGAAGACATCGGGTTGCTTGCCCTCTGGGATGCCCGTGTTGCCCATTGTCCAAAATCAAATGCCAAGTTTGGTCATGGCATTGCCCCAGCCCTGCGCATGCGACGACGGGGAATTCCGGTTGGGTTGGGAACGGATAGCGTTGCCAGCAATAATGTCTGTGATTTGCTTGATGAAGCACGCTTTACCGGATTGCTCCATCGGGCTTCAATGGGTGACGATTCTGTTTTACCAGCGTCGGACCTGCTGGAATGGATGACGCTCGGTGGGGCCACCGCCCTTGGCCTGGAGAACCGCATCGGGACACTCGATGTCGGAAAAGATGCTGATATAACGGCCATTTCACTTTCTGGAGCCCATACGCAACCCGTTCACGATCCAGCCGTTGCGTTACTGGCCTCGGCCAGTGGCCGCGATGTGATTATGACAATGGTGCGCGGAAAGGTTTTGTTTGATGGCCAGAATGTCCTGACCTTTGATGAAAACCGGCTCCGCAACCAGTTACAAGAAACGGCCAACCGACTCACCAGCTAAAAAAGGCAAAATGAAGAATGAAGAATTGAGAATGAAGAATGAAGAATGAAGAATGAAGA
>DAOQNB010000539.1:0-4925 GCA_035335845.1 Acidobacteriota bacterium
GTTCGGCCCAGGATGGAGCGGCTGGAGGTGCCGGAACAGGTTCGGCCCAGGATGGTGCCGCCGGAGGTGCCGGAACAGGTTCGGCCCAGGATGGTGCCGCCGGAGGTGCCGGAACAGGTTCGGCCCAGGATGGAGCAGCTGGAGGTGCCGGAACAGGTTCGGGCTCGGGTGTTGGCTCGGGCTCAGGTTCAACCGGTGGTGGAGCTGCTGGTTCCGGTGCTGCTTCTTCAACTGGAGGTTCTGGTTCCGGCGCCCTCATTGGTGGGGGTTCTGGAGCTGGTGGTGGCTCAATTTTTGGCGCGGGAGCTGGGTGGACAGCTTCAGGCGGCGCCGGTGCTGGAGCGGCAGCGCCTGATACTGCTGAACGACCTCGCAGCGATAGCATTTCAACTGTCATGCCCGCAATATTTACCAGAATTTCAAGCGTTTCAAGGTTAATAGCATCGCCTGCCTGGACACCTGAGTCCACATATAAGACCGCCGCCGCTTTGCCTCGTACCAGAAGCGGAATCCCTGAAATTCGTTCGGGGGATAACTCACCCAGGCGTTTAATCAAGAGAAGGTTATCTGCTTGATCCGCCGGATATCCAGCAAACGTGGATTGTTTACTCAAAACAGTTCTGAGTAAGGTGTCGGCCTGTAGGGAAACGCTCAGGCCACGAATGCTGTTGTTATCAACGGTTCCTTCAAAGCCACGCCCGGTCCATCCGACAACATTTCCAGCTTTGACAATAAAAAGTGCTACCCGAGGGGCAAAATTTGCGGTGTGATTGACCAGTGCCGTTAAAACATCAGCCTGGGTCTGATGGCTTTGGATATCCAGAATCGAGGCTTTTACAATGGCCAGATCCGAGCTTGATTGAAGAGGTGCTGGAGGTGCTGGAGGTGGAGGTGGTGGAACGGAAGCGACGCCAGCCGCATAGACTTGTGCCACAGCTTCCCGTACCAGTTCAGCCAGGGTATGGTCCTGATTGAGTGATTCAAGTTGGGCTTCGGATTGTTCGAGAAATTGGTTAAATGCGTTTTGAACCTGGGCTTGAATCTGGATGATCTGTTGCTGAAGTGTTCCCAAATGGGTCCGAACGAGTTCGACAACCTGTCCTTGAAGTTGTGCCTCAAATTCTTGTGTTGTCACGATACCAGTCCTCCCGCTGCCTAAAAAAATGGCGTTACGGTTCGCAGATTAAAGTTGAAAAAAACGAAGGTTGGCTGCTGTCAGCAGTACACGGGGAATCGGGATTTTGATGGTGTTGGAACTGATGGTCCAATGATAACTTGCGGTGGAAAGGCCATTATGGTTTCCAACCGTGGAGTTGTCAACTAGCCGCAAAACTTTCCGTTTCAGGAAGTAACCGGCAACCCACGATTTCATTGAACGCCAGGAATCGGAAGCTTGATGATAAATGACGTGCCTTTGTTGAGTTCACTCTCACAGGCAATGATGCCTGAGTGGCCTTCAATAATGCGTCGGCAGATCCCCAACCCAAGCCCCGTGCCTTCGGTTCCTTTGGTTGTATAAAACGGTTCCCAGATCAAATGAATATGTTCGGCTGGGATTCCACATCCAGCATCGGTGACACTGATGATGGCGTGACTATCAAGTTCTGAAACCCGAACACTGATTGTTCCCTGTGCCATGGCCTGGGCGGCATTGCGGAGCAGGTTCAAAATCACCTGCATGAGTTTATCTTTATTCAGGTAGAGCACCGGGTTGGTCTCAAAATGGGTTTCGACCCGGCAAATTTTGACACAAGGGTCAAAACGGGCAAAGCTGATGGCATCTTCCAGCACGGGCCGAAGTGGTTGCAGGTCCTTGCGAAATCCATCAGGGTTTTGTTTGGCAAAGTCTTTGATTTCATTGACCATCGACAGCATGCGCTGCTGGGCATTGAGAATCAATTGAATAAGTTTGCGCAGATTTTGATCTTCGGTGACATTAAGCAGAATTTCAGCCGCTGTCAGTGTGGTCAACTGATTTTTTAACTCATGGGCAATGCCGCTGGAAAATTGTCCGAGGGTTGCCAGTTTTTCTTTGGCAATGAGTTTTTCCTGAGTTGCGCGCAATTCTTCAATCAAATGCAAATTTTCCATCGTCAACCCGGCTTGTTGGGTCAAGGCGAGGAAAAATTCCAGTTCTTCATCATTAAACTGGGTGTGAGCCATTAAGTTATCAATATAGCAGACACCCCACACTCGATTTTGTGAACTGACAGGAGCGCACATAACTGAGTGAATTGCCTGTTGGATAATGCTGGAATTGAGGGCAAACCGATTATCCGCCATGGCGTCAAAGCTGCGAATGGCGACATTTTCCTGATAAACGTGTTCGACAATCGTGCTGCTCGGTTGGACCGGAGTCCCATTTTCAGTTCGCCGTCGGACGGCTCTGATTTCCAGCCGATTTGAGCCCTGGGGAGGTAAGATTACCACGCCGCGTTCCGCCGGCAAGGCTGCCATGACCGCATCAAGCAGGATTTCGAGCAATTCCTGAGTACTGCGGGCTGCCAGCATCCGCCGCATGGTTTCATTCAAATTCTTCAGTCGGTTCAGGGTCGCATCGGTGATGCATTCGGCACTATCGAGGAGCGAGGTGTTGAGAAACCGGGTTTGATTATGAGTGATGATGGTCATTAACTTGTCAGTTGAATGTTCCTCACCCGTGTTCATTTCAGAGGCTTCAGTCGTAATTTGATCGTCGTGGAGTTCAAAAACGAGAATCAAGGGGTTGGTATTGCCGAGTTGGATTTGATCATTGTGCTGGAGCAAATAATCTGACACCCGCTTCCCATTGACCAGGCACCCTCCGGTACTGTTTTTATCGCGCAAATAGAAATGTCCGTCCTGATAGGCAATTTCAGCATGTTGACGCGAAACATAGGAGTCATTGATTTGAAGATGGTTGGTTCTCAATCGTCCAATTGTGAAAATTGGTGCATTGATTGGGACAATATGTGTTTGTCCTGAACTATCCAGGTAACTGAGGGTGGCATAGGGAAGGGAATGAGACATCTCTTTCATCTTAAAATCGACGTGGAGCCCCGCCCGATCACAGGCGAGAGGTAACGCCGTTCTCCCGTTAAGATTGTGTAGGGTGGGACGTTGCTGCAGATTTCCCACAGGTTGCAATAGGTGTTGGGTGCGAGGGGTGCAGGTGAATTTTGCCCTGCCCCATCCGCAACTGTCTGGTGAGTGAGCCACTTTGGGCTCTTACTTCAGACCAGTGTGATCATCAACGACAGCGGCAGAAAAAGAGTGACAGGAGTCAGGTCTCCAGGTGGACCCAGAGGTCGTTGACGCTGAAACCCCAGGAACAAAATGTACTCAGGAATGAAGCAACGGTGTGTACTGTCCGGGTTGCTCTGGCAGAAATCATGTCGGCTCAGCATACCACGTTTACCTGAGGTTTGAGAGTCAGGAAACAAAAAGATTTACAAAAGACAATTTAATCAAGATCGTCAAGTTTTTCATAGGCACCGGTTTTTCCAGTGACTGAAGGTGGGGTTTCCCGAATCGGAAGCCGGATAGTGATTTCAGTCCCGCTTCGATTTTTTTCAGAGGTTTGCGGACCACTTGTAACGCTAATGGTGCCTTGATGGTCGGTGATAATTTGATACACGATGGCCATTCCAAGCCCGGTCCCTCCGGTTCGCGAAGAATTGAATGGTTCAAAGAGGCGGTCCATTTGTTCTTGTGACATCCCAAGTCCATTATCCCGCAATTTGATCTCAATTTCTTTCCCAAACAAGGATTCCATAAAGATGTCGAGCGTTCCCCCCTGGGGCATGGCCTGGAGCGAGTTTCGTGAGAGATTCCACAAAACCTGACGAATCTGACCTGCATCGGCAAGCAGAATCAATGGCCGTGTTTTGATCTGAACCGTAATCTGATGATCAGCATGGACTTCAGGACTGTTTCGCAGCAAGGTAACCATTTCTTCAATGACTGGCACGAGATCAACCCGGGTCATATGGGGATGACTGGGGCGGGCATAGGCCAGAAAGTCAGTGATAATCCGATTTAACCGGTCAGACTCACGAAGAATGATTTGAAACAGATATTCCTGGTCTTCAGTGATCTCTATCTCGCTACGCAACAACTGGATTGATCCACGCATGGCAGCCAGTGGGTTGCGAATCTCATGGGCAATGCCTGCCGCCATTTTGCCAAGTGCCGCCAGCCGGTCACGACGGCGGATTTCTTGTTCCAGTTTGATGACTTCGGTCAGATCCTGAAATGAAAAGACATAACCGGTTACCGTTGACGCTTCACTAATCAACGGGGAGGCACTAAATCCGAGATGGACTGTACGGCCATCATGTGCAGTACAATCAACATCAAACCGGGGAAGTCGTCTGGTGGGTTGAATTTCGCTTTGGTCAAAGAGGCTAAAGGCAGATAAATCACCAAAAACATCATAAAAATGACGGCCTCGAACCCGAGCTGCCTGATAGCGAGTGATTTCTTCAGCCGCGCGATTAAATGAAAGAACGGTACCCGTTAAATCAGTGGTCACTAACCCGCTATTGATGCTTTGAACAATTCGTTCGTTAAATGCTCGTAAATCAGCCAGATATCTGGTCGCTATTTCTAAATCGGAGTCGCTGCGGCGTAATCGTTCAGCCAGTTGCCCTCCCAGAATGGTCAACAATAGAAGCGCCAGCGCATACAGTGGTAGATTATTTTGTTGAGTACTTTGGAGAAATCGCCCATCGTCAACCAGGACCTTAAAGTAAAAAAGAGCGACAAGCGTTGAATAACTCACGACACATCCAATGCCGACACTTAATACTCCTGGTCGGGGGAGCACCATACTGGCTCCCAGCACAATCACCAAATACAACGGTGCCAATGAGAAATCGGACGCACGCATCAAATAAATCAACCAGGTCGTAAGCAAAACATCAATAAACACCTGGATATACAAT
>DAOQNB010000540.1:0-4918 GCA_035335845.1 Acidobacteriota bacterium
CCGGAACCCGGAACCCGGAACCCGGAACCCGGAACCCGGAACCCGGAACCCTATGTTGTCTTTACCCTCCAATCAACTGCTGGTACAGGTCGCGATAGTGGGTGGCAAACTGGCTTTCGGTAAAGTGAGTCAACGCTCGTTCACGGGCACGCTGGCCAAGGTCTCTTCGCAAGTGGGCGTTGGTCAATAATTTCACGATGGCTTGAGCAAGCTGGTCCGGGGTCCGGGGTGGCACCAGGAGCCCGGTGTCGGCGAGTGCTTCACCGACGCCGCCAACATTGGTGGCGACGATGGCGCTTCCGCAGAGCATGGCTTCAACGATAGTGTAGGGGAATCCTTCGGAAATGCTGCTCAGGGTTACGACATCCGCCTGATTAAAAACCTGTTCCGGATGCGACGTCAGTCCGGCAAAGGTGACGGTTTGTTCTAAGCCAAGTTGAGTCGTAAGCGTCTGGCATTCAGCAAAATAGGCCGGGTCACTGGCTGATCCGTACAATAAAAACTCGACTTCTGGGACGGCGGCCCTGACCTGAGCCGCGGCCTGAATCAGATCTTTGGTACCTTTGAGGGCAAAAATCAAACCCACCTGGGTGACGGTTGGTCGGTGCCGTCGCGGAAGATCAAGCGGGCAGAATCGGGTTTCATTGGACCCATTATAGATCACCTGCAATCGGTCGGGGGCTACCCCCTGAGCCAGTTCCCAGCGGGCATTGTACTGACACACGGGTGATACCACATCAGCATAATGGTAGTTGGCACGCACCACTGCCCCAAAAAACCCAAGCAAAAACCGTTTGACGATGGTTGATCGAGCCGTTCGGGCAACATTCAGATATTGTTCGCGAAGGTACACGCCATGCTCGGTGAGCAGATACGGGGTGCCCTGTCGCAGTTTGGCGACCACACAGGGCAGGCCACACACTGCGGCAGCGGCTGAATGGGTCAGTGATGTTCGCGGAACTTCCACGTCCAGAACCAGCAACAACCGGGTCAGCAGTTGAAGGCATTCCGCTGCATCTCTCACGGTTGGGGAAGGCAACGCAGGCGTGGCTGACCTGACCCAGGCACGTAGAAAATCCTGAAAACTGTACCAGATAACCCGCGACCGAAAGGTTTCAAAGTAATCAAACTGGCGGAAGTAGGCCGCCATATCGGCAAACCGTTTCCCGGTGACGGCGCCGGTGGCATTGCCCGTGATGTCGTCAAGCAATGCTTCGAAGATCGGCAGAAAGTGACGCCGAATCATCGGCTCTGTCGTTTGTCGCCGCCGGTTGAGAATGGTGGCAAAAGTGCGGTCAAACTGTTGTTCAGCCGGGTCTTCGGTTCCCCAAAGCGGAACTTTGATGATGCTTTTGAGGTTGGGTGGCGGATCATACCGGGGAGGCAGATAGGGGTGCATAATTACCGACAGTACCCGGTACTGAAACTCTTCCAGCCGATGCAACAACACATTGCACCAGGTACTGACTCCCCCACCATGAAATGGATAGGTGCCCTCAGTCGCCAGAAGTACTGTATGAACCATGCCGGAGTAATTGCTTGCCACCACGATGAAGCTATCTGGTCCTTAGAGTTCACCTGTTCGAAGAAAAGAATTTCGATTTGTATTCTGATCCCTGACCCCTGACACTCTAAAACCCATTTTGTAGCGGCAGCAGGTTGACCCCAGAACTGTATCCAGGTAGGGCGCAGTAGGGAAGGAAGTTATAGCTACGTGACACCTGATACATTCGTGACTGATAGGCGGTGTCCGTTATCTGGGCACTGGTTAGTTGATACAGCGTCATAACTGACAGTCCGCCACCTTGCAGTGCGGTCAACTCTGCCAGGCGAGCCTGTGACCAGGCATCGGTTTCAATATACTGAACCTGGAAGTTTTCCCAGCAGATCGCGTCCAGATATCCGGCGGTAAAAGTTTTAAGCCGGTTGATTCCCCAGTTTTGAAGAATCAAGTTATTTGGGTAACGGGTTCGCATATCGCGTGTCAGAAAACCAGCCGATTGTAAAAAGCCTTCGCCCGTTGGTGTGCCGGCATAGGGTGGCTCATCCCCAATGTTCAAGGTATCGAGAAACACACCGTCATAGCCGCTACTGATCAATTTTTGCATCTGGTTGATCAGGAGTGTCCGCCAGTGGCTTTGCCGCAAATCCATCAGATAGGCATTTGAACCAGGAATGCGCACTGGCACACCGTTGACTCGATAGTAATCCTGGGGAAACGCCTGTTTCAGAATAGGATCATTGGGCAATACTTCAGCACAGGTCAGATAGCCGACCAGGAGCGGACGCTTGCCGTTGACAGGTGCTTTCAGTGCCGTGACCTGGGTGGCGGTGTAGTTTCGAGGCTCAATCACGATGGTTTCAAACCGGCGCAAATCTGTAACTCGTCCTGAACCATAATAGAGGACATAGTTGCGAATCTGTTTCAATTGCTGACGAGCAGTGAGTTGTACGGGCGGCGACGTTGCAGCGCATGAGAGTGTTGACCACATCAGGAAAATCAGTCCAAGGCTGAAACAGCCCATTGGTTTGGTCATAGTCGGGCTCCTTTCCGGTCCACCGGTTTCGTGCCAGTTCCTTATGAGTCGGAAAGGCAGTGAGCGGGTTGAGTTTTGATTGATCAGATGAAAGACAACCAGATGGTCGTCTTCAAAAAACACACCCAGGTTGGTGTGGTGGGTGCCGTAGGCGTTGAGCAGATTCAAGGTTGACTGCATCAGGCTGCTGCGTCCAGCGGGACTCCGGTACATGCGGAACGTGATGTCAGTTTGCTGGGCAAATCCTACCACAGAAGGTTGTGGGCGCGGGTCGGAAATCCAGGGGCGTTTTTCGATGAAAATAAAGGTATCAGGTAATTCAATCGGAAACCGAAACTCTGGTGATTGGACTTGATCTTGAGTGAATTGCTGGCTCCAGGCAAAGAGATCAATATGCCAGCCACGACCAAAAACTTCGATAAATTGTTCAGTCGGAGCAATGACCATCCATTCACCACGTGGATAGTGCCTTGTAATCTGTTGAATGATGCGTGCTGACTGGTCATATTCTAAGAGTGAGAGGCCACCAGCCTGAGCAAAATCTCCGCACCAAAAACGGAGTGTTTGATCCTGGGCTTGAAACGGTGGCAGGTTTCCACGCCAGAGAGAGGCGCCGACCAGGGCCCCGCATACTGCCAGCGTTGCGAAAGCTGTAAACAGCGATACCTGGGTTAATCTGGGAAAAGCCGCCTCAATCCAGTTCATCAGGGCGCCAACCCCAAGTCCAATCCAGCAAATGACAATCCATGGCCACCCCTGGAGGATTTCTTGAAAAACCGGTGGCACTGGTTGGAGCGGGTCAATCCCTGACCAACACACCAGACCCGTCCAGACGAAAACCAGCCAGCCCGCACTCAACAGTCGAGTACGGCCTGAACCTGACCGACTGAAGACCATCACCACGAGCAGCAGAGCCGTGACCAGAGCAACTCCGGCCAAAAACACAAAGAATGGTGCCGTGCGCAGGGCTTCGATGATTCCAGCACCAGTCCAGTGAACTGGGGGAAGTACCCTGGGCACGGTTTGAGGAGAGGGGACGAGCCAGGAAAACAACGCCTTTGACCGCATTTGAGCGTGGGATTGGAGCAGGATCAACCCATGCCCGATACCTACAGCCAGCCCCCAGGCCAGCGCACCAAAAAAAAGCTGTTTCATCGGCAGTGCCAGTCGTGAGACCAGAATGACCCCAATGTGAAAAAATAGCGCTGCCAGTAAGAGTCCCACCGCCATACCTGGATGCAACAGCGTCGTCAGGCTGATGCCAGCCAATCCGTCCCAGAGTTGATCTGGTGTCTCTGAGGCCGCCAGGGCTGGCCAGGTACACAGGGCAACCGCCAGCGCTGCTTCAAACGGCAATCCAGCCAGTGACCGCCCAACCGCTTCGTTACAGGTGGTCAACAACTTGAGCCCAAAGGCGGCAGCCGGTTCTGGCGGCCAGGTGGGCTGAAGCCACGGACCTGGGATTGGCCCAGACAGAATCCCAGTCAGGACCAGGCATCCAGTTACAATTCCGGCCAGTTTTTGACCCGTAGCCCAGAAAACCAGATAGCCTGTGGCTCCCGCCAGCCAGCACGCAATGATCGGCCCGAGCATCCGCACGACGTGGAGTGCATCAGTCGCGCTCAGCAGGCTCACCGTCGCGGTTAAAACGGCCAGCCCGTTCCCGATGCGGTCAGGGGTCACTGTATTAAACAGCGTGTATTTGCTCTGAAGGAGGAGGGCGTAACTTTCAGCCTGCAGGAGTCGCAGGTTGGAGATGGCAAACTGGCCTTTCGCGAAAAAAAAAGTAGCCGCCATCAGACCTGCGACACCACTCCACACCAGAATGGTGGGCGAGAGTATTGACTGGTGCCAGGTTGATCCCTGATTTTTCAACCAGGCCCAGAACCGGACCCGAATGCGATGCCAGACATCCGGATTTCGAACCCGCTCCCAAATCTCAAACACCGATGCAAAATCACTCAGTATTCGCCGAATGTGCCAGGAATGCTCAAGCAGTACACAGGCCAGCAGACCAGAGACGAGTACCGTTAACCCAAATAAATTCAGCGCTGAAGCGAGACTTCCAATTACCGTGATCAATGCCAGGGCACGAAGTATCTGGCCCACCTGTCGTTGAAGAGGCGATTCTGCTGATCCAGTCATCGCCGCACGTTTCCCACAAACCATTGCCACCAGCCACACCAGCAGCAGGAAGACAATCGTAATCCAAAAAAGGGGAAATGTACTGGACACAACGAGTTGGAATGAAGAATGAAGAATTGAGAATGAAGAATTGAGAATGAAGAATTGAGAATGAAGAATGAAGAAAACATCGGGTTCCGGATTCCGGGTTCCGGGTTCCGGGTTTTCGAACCCCAAACCCAAGAACCAAGAACCAA
>DAOQNB010000541.1:0-4912 GCA_035335845.1 Acidobacteriota bacterium
TCATTCTCAATTCTTCATTCTCAATTCTTCATTCTTCATTCTCAATTCTTTATTCAATTTATGTGTGGAATTTGCGGCGTTTTTGAATTTGGTCGGGCTCAGGGCGAAGTTTCTGAGCAATTGTTAACCGCGATGAGCGATGTAATTGTGCATCGTGGACCAGATAGCGGAGGCACCTATGTCAGTCCGGATCGTCGGCTGGGCCTGGGGTTTCGTCGGCTGGCGATTGTGGACCTGTCAGCGGCGGGAAATCAGCCCATGACAAATGAAGACGGTTCGTTGTGGCTGGGCTTCAACGGTGAAATCTATAACCACCGGGGCTGGCGACAGCAAATGCTCGAAAAGGGGCACGTGTATCGTTCTGAAGCGGATACTGAAACCATTCTGCACCTCTATGAAGACCGTGGCCGCGAGTTTGTGCATTGCCTGCACGGCATGTTTGGAATTGCGCTCTGGGATAGCGTTAAAGAGGAACTCACGCTGGTTCGGGATCGAATCGGGGTCAAGCCGGTTTATTACACGGTTGCTGATGGTCGGTTGATCTTTGGTTCGGAAATCAAAGCCATTCTTGAACATCCGGCGGTTGTGCGTGATGTGGATGAAACCGCGCTCTATCACTACCTGACATTTGTCACCACGCCAGCACCGCAAACCCTGTTCAAAGGTATTCGTAAGCTCCCGCCAGGACATATGCTCATCTGTGATCGAAAGGGAAACATCCGGATTGAGCGTTACTGGGATGCAATTGTTGAAACGCCACAACAAGAACTTACCGAAGCCGAAATCATTCCTCGCCTGCGTGACCTGCTCACCCAATCAATTGAAAAGCGGATGATGTCAGACGTTCCATTTGGTGTCTTTTTAAGTGGAGGGGTGGATTCAAGCGCCAATGTTGCTTTGATGTCAGCCTGCTCGACCGAGCCAGTGCGTACGTTTACGATTGGCTTTAAAGGAATTGAGACCTACAACGAGCTTGAATATGCCCGCCAGATTGCCCGCCACTTTGGTACTGACCACCATGAAATTCTAATTGGTCCAGACGAAGTGCTGTCATTTCTTCCAGAACTGATTTTTCATCAGGATGAGCCCATTGCGGATCCGGTCTGTGTCCCGCTGTACTATGTCTCAAAGCTGGTCCGTGAGAGCGGCACGATTGTGGTTCAGGTGGGTGAGGGGTCGGACGAGATCTTTTGTGGCTATCCTAATTATGTTGATTTTCTCAAGATCTACGAGCGGGGATGGTCGCACCTGGAGCGGTTACCGCGTGGGGTGAGATCTGGTCTGGCCGCTGCGGCTGCGCCCTTTAGCCAGTTTGCGGCAGAAACTTTTATGCCGCGAGGGAAAAAATTGATCCCAGATCTGGTCCGACGCTTAGGGGCCAATGAAGAACTGTTTTGGGGTGGCACAGTGGTGTATGACGAAGTCAGTAAGTCACGCCTGCTTTCCAAAGAATTGCGTGACCGGTTAGGTCATATCTCTTCTCATGATGTTGTGCGCGGGTTGGTTGATCATTTTGACTCAAAAAAACCGGATGGTGATTTTCTGGAGCGCATGATCTACCTTGACCTCAATCTACGGCTGGCTGAATTGCTACTGATGCGGGTTGACAAAATTACCATGGCGACATCAATTGAAGCCCGGGTGCCATTTCTGGACCACCAGTTTGTTGAATTTGCCATGACGATTCCTCGTCATCTCAAATACAAAGATGGTCAGACGAAATACATTCTGAAAAAAGCACTTGAAGGAATCCTGCCCGACAACATTATCTATCGAAAAAAACAGGGGTTTGGTCTTCCTATCAAAGAATGGTTTATGGACGGGTTTGGTCAGGGACTTGATCAACGGATTCTGAACTCTCGTCTGCGAAAGCGAAACTATTTCAATTATAGTGAGATTGAACATATGCTGGCCGCCCATAAAGCCGGCAAAATTGACTATAGTTTTAATCTATGGGGATTGCTCAACTTGAGTCTCTGGTATGAGCGCTGGATTGAGCCGGCGTGATTTCGACCAAAGAGGCGAAAAAATCCAGACATCCCAACTCATCGTCCAGACATCTACCCAGCGGCCATCTCTCTCATCCGCCTCAATCAAAACAATTGCGTCTGGGTTTCAGGTTTTGTTCGCAGGAGACGTTTATGAACAAGCTGCGGGGTATTCTGGCAATCGGCTGTGTGGTTGCAATGTTGGGTTTATCTGGGAGTTTGCTCCCGGTCTGGTCGGCAGTACCGAAAAAACGACAGTATCGGACAGGTCAGTCTGTGCGTCCTGGGGATGTGCTGCGCCTTGAACTTTTGTCACCGATTGGCACCAAGGACAGCCGCGAAGGCGATCAATTTACTGCCCGGGTCCTCTCGCCCAACACCTGGCAAGATGCTTTTATTGAAGGCCACGTCATTCGAATTAACCGTAGTGGGCGGATTGCCGGACGGGCTGAGGTCGAGCTTTCCTTTGACACGCTGGTAATGGCTGATCAACGTGAGCAGCAAATCTCAGCCGAGGTTGAATCAGTCGAACGCAATGAAGTTGAAGTGGATGCTGAAGGCCGTGTCAAAAGCCGTGGGTCACAGACCCGCGATGCCATTTTGATTGCTGGCGGGGCCGGGATTGGCACCGCAATTGGCGCCATCATTGGTGGGAAGAAAGGGGCGGCGATTGGCTCTGCGATTGGTGCCGCCGCCGGAACAACCACTGTCTTGACGACCCGTGGCGAAGACCTTGATTTTCCAGCCGGTACCACCATGCAAATCCGCATTACTCAGTGAGAATTCTTCTATCGCGCATTTATAAAGGAATGAAGCCGGGCCAGAAATAAATGGCTCGGCTTTTCTTTTTTCAGCCTGCCAAATACAGGTGCGGTTGATTTCATAGCTTGTTCTTTACCAGAAAAAACATATACTGAACTTGCTGCTAACTCCTTCGAATCTATCAATTACTTTATGCGATTTTTTCTCCGCCGTTCAGCTCCGGTGTTGGCTATTTTGGTTTGGACTCTCTGGTGGACCCTGCCAGTCGGTGCCGTGCCGGTTTCTTCCAAACAACTCGCTATTCATTATCAGGTCACCCTTGAAAAAGCGGGGAACAAGTCAATTCTGGTTGAAATACGCCTTCAGGGCCTTGACCGTCCAGCGATAGACCTGGCTATTCCAGCCTGGACCCCAGGTTCTTATGAAATTCTGAACTATGCCCAGTATCTTTCAGAGCTGACTGCCAGAGGATCGTCTGGTCAGGCCCTGGAAACCCGCTTTGTTGATAAGCAAACGTGGCGAATTCAATGTGCCGGGCAGGCCCAGGTTTCGGTGCGCTATCGTGTGCAGTGTGATCAATTAACGGTTGATTCCAACTGGTTAGGTCCGCACTATGGCCAGCTTCAAGGTGCCGCGACATTCCTCTATCTGGTTGGGGAAAAAGAAATTCCGCGCACTGTTGAATTTGTCTTGCCCCCTGGATGGAACGTTGCCATGCCGCTGGTTGAAGTCGGAGGAAAAACCTTTACCGCCAGAGATTATGAAGCGCTGATTGATGCTCCAATCGTGCTTGGAAAATACCGGCGAACTGATTTCATGGTCCAAAAAATCCCGTTTTCTTTATTTACTGTTCGGGAAAGCGCCGATATTGAGGGGTTACAGGAGGCGATCACCAAAATAGCACTGGTGTATGCCGAAATGATGGGAAGCTTTCCCTTTGAGCGGTATTTTTTGATTTATATTCCCTTTGAATCCAACTCGTTCAGTGTGATTGAAGGGCTGGAGCACGCAAATTCGACGCTCATCAATTTTTCACCTGAATCACTGGTTGATTATCCGCTGGCCAGCGTTGATTTTCTTTCCGTCACATCCCATGAAATTTTCCATGCCTGGAATGTGAAACGGTTGCGGCCTAAGGAACTGGTTGGGGCTTCACTCGCCCATGAAGTCTATACGCCATCCTTATGGTTTGCTGAAGGGGTAACTGACTATTATGCAATGCTTGGCCTGGTACGGGGAAAACTCATTCGACTGCAGGAGTATGCCGCCTATCTCGAACGCAATCTGAAAGCCCTGGAAGAAGCTCCGGGACGGCAATTTATGAGCCTGGAAGATGCCTCATTGGCAACCTGGTTGACTGGCACCAGCAATTTTCAGAACATTCAACTTGATTACTATGGCAAGGGGGCAATTGTGGCTGCCTTGCTTGATATCGAACTTCGAACCAGAACCCAGGGGCGACAGTCACTCGATGATCTCGTCCGGGCGATGTATACCCGGTTTCCTGAGACGAGTCCTGGATATACAAATGATGATATTTTGCAGGAACTGAACCGATTGACCGGAACCGATTTTACCGAGTTTTTTCGGCGGAACATTAAAAGCAGTGATGAGTTGCTATATCGGGAACTCCTTGAAAAAATTGGCTTTCAAGTTACTGTGAAGCGAGATGAATTTGTGTACCGTGGGTTTGGTCTTAGTTTTGATGGACATACGACACGTGTGACTCAGTGTGAACAGGACTCGCCGGCTGAAGAGGCCGGGCTGGAAAAGGGGGATATTGTGGTGAGTGTCAATCGCGAGACGATTGTGTCACAATCTATATATGACCGGGTCGTCAGTAAAATTACCTCGACACCTGAGCCGATTGATTTGAAAATTAAGCGACATAAGAAGCTGATTTCGGTTACCGTAGCCGCAACACCGTCCGTCTCGGTAACTGTTTCCGTCAAAATTCTTTCAGCCCTTTCGCCGTCGCAGCAAACCCTGCAGCGAGCAGTTTTTCAGTCCAACGTAATTACCCCAGTTGGAAAAAAAGCAGCGTGAGGGGCGGATGTGCAAGTCCAGGATTGAGGAGGTGCATGTGGTCTGGTTGGCTGCCGCGGGCTTCAAACCCGTAGTGTCCTGGTGAGAGCCGGGATAGGTGGGTTCGATTCCCACAC
>DAOQNB010000542.1:0-4910 GCA_035335845.1 Acidobacteriota bacterium
GGTACCTGGTACCTGGTACCTGGTACCTGGTACCAGGTACCAGGTACCATTCCATCATCAATCAAACAATTCTTTTGCTTGAAATCATACTCTCAAACTTTTTCCAGAGGTGAAATAAATCACAACCTCACTGGATTTCGCCGGCATAACCCAAAAACAAATCCCCTCGACAAACTTAGGATGATTCACAATGCCGCTCGAAATCCCAGAGGAGAACAGCATGAGTAGCGAACATTCTGCTTCCCAGGCGCTCACCGATCAGACACAGCTTGCTCACTTTGAAAGCCACGTTTTTCCGCATACAGCAGTGCTGCTTCGGAGTGCAATCCGCATGTGGGGCAATCCCACTGAGGCGGAAGATATTGTGCAGGACACGCTGCTTCGCGCCTGGAAATATTGGGATCGGTTCGAACCAGGCACCAACTGTCGGGCCTGGTTGTTTCGAATCATGATCAATGTCATCAACCGTCGCCGTGAAGGACTCGAAGCCGGGTCAGCCCACGTCGCCGCCCACGAACCGGAAATCACCAACGTGCTGCGGTTTGAGCCGCGCATTGAACTTGACGAACACGGCACGCTCCATGCCCTGGAAAAATTGCCGTCTGATTACCGTGACGTGTTGATGCTGGTCCTGGTCGAAGAACTTTCCTACAAGGAAGCCGCCGTGATGCTCAACATCCCAATGGGAACGGTGATGTCACGTCTGCACCGCGCCCGCCAGATGATGAAAAAACTCCTTCGTCCAGGAAGTAGTACCAGCCATGAAGCAGCCACTTCTCATTGAGTTCGCAAAGAGCTGTCGGGAGAAAAAAAGAGGTCAGTATGAATCAGATGCAGTGTGAACAGGTAAATGATCTTTTGTCAGCCTATGTTGACAACGAAGTTGACGCCGTGACAGCCATGAAGATCGCCCACCACCTGGAACGGTGTCAGGCGTGCCGGCACGAGTATCAATTAACCAAACAAGTCTCAGATGTCCTGAAAACGGCGGTCAGAGAGTCACCGGACCTGGAACCAGCCCTCGAAGTACGGGCATTTCAACTCAACAATCGTGTCCACGACCTGCTGACTGCCCAGCTTGGCCAACCCAAACCTCCAATCTCAGGTGAAATTCCCCAGCTTGATGCAGAAATCCTACCGCCACCAGAGGCAGTACCGCCCAGCCCTGTCCCCTTCAAACCCAGATGGACAACTGGACGGATAGTGAAAACCATCCTCACCATTGCCGCTTCGCTGGTGGTGATGGTTGGGTTAGGCTATGGCGGCTTTCTGGTTTGGCTTGAAAATAGTGGGACGTTTTCAGTCGCCATTGCCCGTGACTACCGGGTCTGCAATGGCAATCCGGGACTGGTGGCGTGGTATCGGGATGGAAAACCGGTTCCCAACCGGACCCCAATTGATGCGGTGGGCAGAAAACTGAACCAGATGGGCTATACTCCAGATGGGCTGGCCTTGTGCAAAATCGGTGGTGTGCCGTTTGTCCACACGTTTTACCTGCGCGATCATCAGCCGCTCTCAGTTTACTTTGGACCCAAACAAGCTGTGGCATTTCTCAAATCTGAAAAAGGGGATGCCAGACCTGGTCAGATGTACGAATCCCAAAGTGACACTATCGCCATGTCAGCTTTTGTTTCCCCAAGTGAAGAAAATGTCTGGGTTGTGGCGGGCGAACTCTCACGAACCGAAATCAATGCCATCACCCACGACCTGATGTCGGAGACACTCGCCAAACGAGAATGAAGAATTGAGAATGAAGAATTGAGAATGAAGAATGAAGAATAGACATTATCGGAGATAAAACCGGGCCATCACAACAAGGACGGCGACAAGTCAGTACCGCCCGCGTGAGCGGGTGGGTTGCCACTGTGAGGAAGCTCCACTTTGGGAAAATGGTTAACCCCGATAATGTCTAATGAGTTTGGTACCTGGTATTTTGACCTACCATTGAAGAACCAAGAACCAAGAACCAAGAACCAAGAACCAAGAACCAGGGATTTCTTCATTCTTCATTCTTCATTCTCAATTCTTCATTCTTCATTCTCAATTCTTCACTCTTCATTCTTCATTCTTCACCAGGGTTGCTTTTCGTCAGGAAAACTGGAAATATTTCCGGCGCTGCTATACAAATTCAAAGCTTTTATTCATTTCGGGATATCCATCCCATAAGCTGAAGTTTTCGGGAGGCGAGATGTTTGACGATTGAACCCGGCGTCCGGCATTGTTTCCAGTGCTGACGCCAAGCCAACGCCCACTTCCTGCAAAACATCATTTGAAACGACTGAGTGAGTCTGACACATTGTGTGGTAAGTCTCACTCATTGTTGTTTTTAGGCATTCGAATTTCGAGACATCAGGGAGCGCGAAATCTCATGACAAATCCAGTTTCTGTTGACGAACCTTCTACACCGAAGCGGATACCACTTAATCCGGACCTCAAAAGCCCTCGGGCCCAAGAATTTGAAGACAAGCTGCTGGCCCGGATCGTGGGTCAGGAACGGGCTGTCCGACGACTTGTCAACCTGTATCAGATTTATCTGGCAGGGCTTTCGAATCCTGGGCGTCCGATTGGGACCATGTTATTCCTCGGACCAACCGGCTCGGGGAAAACACGCGTCGTCGAAGCCGCCGCTGAAGTTTTATTCACTGATTCCAACGCCGTTATCAAAATTGACTGCGCCGAATTTCAGCACAGCCATGAAGTCGCCAAATTGATTGGTTCTCCGCCAGGGTATCTGGGACACCGCGAAACGGCCCCAATGTTGACCCAGGAGAATCTGGACCGATACCACACCGAGCGTGACCAATTAACGTTTGTTTTATTTGATGAAATCGAAAAAGCTTCAGACGCGCTGTGGCAATTATTGCTGGGGATTTTGGATAAGGCCACATTAACGCTTGGCGATAATCGCCGGGTGGACTTCTCGCGCACCATGATTATTTTGACCAGCAACCTGGGTGCCCGCGAGATGTCGGAATTGATTACCGGCAGCATTGGATTTGCCCCACCCCGCATGGGACGTGACCAGGAAGCCAATGACGAGATTGATCAAAAGATTTATCGCACTGCCCTCGAAGCCGCCAAACGAAAGTTCTCTCCGGAATTTATGAACCGGATTGATAAAGTTGTGGTCTTCCGTTCACTCAAAGAACATCATTTGCAGATGATTTTGGACCTTGAATTGAAAGCGGTTCAGGATCGCATTATGAAGAGCGCGTCAGAGAAATTTGTCTTTAAGTGTTCAGATGCCGCCAAGCGCTTTCTGCTCGATGAAGGGATTGATTTCAAATATGGGGCGCGGCATCTCAAACGGGCCATCGAACGGTTTCTCGTGTATCCGATTTCCAACCTGGTGGCCACCGAGCAAGTTCACACTGGCGACCTGGTCTTGATCGAACTGGCTGAAGATCGCACCAGCCTGGCCTTTGTCAAAGAAGAAGGCGGGGCACTGATTCTGGCTCCCGGCACCGAATACGCCAAGATCTTCGGCCTGGAAGACACCGACCCTGGCGAACGCTTTATCCCTGCCCGAGTTGCATCGGCGTCAATTCACCCACGCGAATCAAACTCGTAATTGACAAGCTGACCGAGTGATAAATGACAGAAGTGACTGAGTGAAAAGCTGACGGAATGAAACGTTCCAACGCTTTGTATTCTTTCGTCACTCTGTCATTTGTCATTTTGTCCCATGTCATTTGTCATCCTGTCATCTTTCCTGCAGCCAGTTATACGCCGCCTTGGCAGCGGTTGCCCCCTGACCAAAAGCCGTTGACAGACTTGGGAGCAATGGATGGCAGGCATCACCGACTGCCCATACCCCAGGCGCCGAAGTGGCACCCCAGCGGTCAGTGACGATAAACCCTTCTGAATCAAGATCAAGCTGGCTGGCCACCAGACGAGTGGCCGGTTCAGTACCAAGTGTGAGAAAGACACCACTCACGGCGAGTTGCTCGACCGTCACTGGCTCATCAGGTCGGACGACTTCCAGTTCGACACCTGTGACGGTGTCGTCTCCCACGATGCGGGTCAATCGGGTAAAGGGTTTTACGCTGATGCGGGGATCAGCCAGAACGGGTCTCAGATACATTGGTCGAGCCCGAAACTGGTCTGAGCGATGAATCAATGTCACCTGGCACCCAACATCAGCCAGCATCAGAGCTTCTTCAAAAGCGCCATCCCCTCCACCAACGATGGCCACAGGTTTGCCCGCATACAGCACCGCATCCCGTGTGGCAGAAGTACTGACACCACGGCCAGCAAATTCACGTTCGCCAGGGATCCCCAACCGGCGTTTGACCACACCAAGGGCCAGAATCAATGCTCTGGCATGAAATTTTTCCTCGCCACTCCAGATCGTATGGCGTGATGCATCAATTTGGGTCACCGGGGTATTGACACGCCAGGCAACCTCCAGACTCCGGAGGTGTTCTTCCAGTCGCCCTGCAATTTCGATGCCGGTCAGCCCCCAAAACCCAGGACAATCAATCAGCCGGTTATAGGTTCTTAAAAGCTGGCCGCCAGGTTGGGCATTAGCTTCGAGTAAAAGTGGATTGCATCCAAGTCGTTTGGCCCAAAGGGCCGCGCTGATACCACCTGGACCGCCACCGATGATGAGCAAATCGTGCATAGTTCGGGTTCCGGGTTCCGGGTTCCGGGTTCCGGGTTCCGGGACCTGAAAACCAGAGGTCATTCACTGTGCTGGTGAAACAATTGGGAATTCCAAGTCAGATAAATCGAAAGTTAAGTAATTTAATCAGAATAACTTATCAAGTCATTGATTTTTGACTGGTACGTCATTTTTGAATTTGAATAGAAGGAAACTATCATTAAACAAGTCCAGGTTGAAATTGCCATTCCCTCGAAAACCCGGAACCCGGAACCCGGAACCCGGAACCCGGAACCCGGAACCCGGA
>DAOQNB010000543.1:0-4909 GCA_035335845.1 Acidobacteriota bacterium
TATAGGGTTTAGGGTTCAGGGTTTAAAAGACAAAAGGGACGAAAAGGAACAAAACAGGACCAAAATTCAAAAACCCTGAACCCTGAACCCTAATCACTTCCTCCGAAATGACTTATCCGGATAGGCCGGGTGTTTTGGCAGCACATTCACCGGTTTGGTTCGAATCAGCTCCTGCAGGTGTTTAATCGCCGCTTCGAGCTGGGTGTCCTGGCCCTTGAAGGTCGCATGCGGGAGATTATCCACGGTTTCGTCAGGAACCACGCCGACGCCTTCGATCAGCCAGTCGCCTTCGGGACCAAACACGCCAAATTCAGCCGCCGAAGCAATCCCGTTATCCACCAGCACGTTGCTTGAGGTCAGCCAGACTTCCCCGCCCCAGGTTCGGGTGCCGATCACTTTGCCCAGGCCCAGCCGCCGGAAGCCTTCGGCAAACGCTTCCCCGTCTGACGCGGTCGCTTCGTCACAGAGCACAACCAGATGCCCACGGAAGGCATATTGCATGTTGTGGTAGGTATCCCCCGTTCGTGGCTGCCAGTTAAACCACGCTTTGCGCAGCAACCGGCCCAGAATCCAGCTATCAATGTTTCCGCCTCGATTGTGACGCACATCCACAATCAATCCTTTGCGGTTAAAAATCGGGAAGTAGTTTTTGACCCATTCGGCCATATTGTCGCTGCCCATGGCCCGCAGATGGATATAGCCAATTTGCCCCTGGCTCAGTTCGTCCACCATCTTGCGGCGGCGGTATTCCCATTCGTCATAGCGGAGATTGGCTTCGGCGTTCTGGGAAATTGGCTTCACCACGGCATCAAACGATTTGCCAGTGCTGGCGGCTTTGACCCGCAGCAGCACATCTTTGCCGGCCTGATTGCGAAGCAGCGCCCCAATGTGCGGCACAGACAGTGTGGCCACACCGTTGACTGACTCAATAATGTCGCCTTCGTTGATCGTCAAATCCGGACGCTTTAACGGCGAATATTTTTCCAGGTAATCGGGTTCGCCCTGGAAAATGTGGGCAATCCGGAAGCCGCCGCCTTTTTCATCACGTTCCAGGATGGCACCAAGCGACCCGCCAGCGATTTGATCGGGTGACTGGCGCGGATCCCCGTCACGGACAAAGGTGTGGAGGGTTGATAGTTCACCAACCATTTCAAACATCAGGTCGCTCAGTTCAGATCGGTCAGTTACACGAGCAACCAGCGGCTGGTATTTTTTGAGCATTCCCGGCCAGTCAACTTTGTGCATACCGGGGTCATAAAAATAGTCACGCATCAACCGCCAGCTATCCACAAACATCTGCCGCCATTCCTCGCGTGGATCGAGATGAACCACGAGCGATTCCACTGGAATTTTCACTTTGCCCAGGTCTTTGGGTGCTTCTGAACCGGCATCAAAGACAAACATGCCGGAATCAAGCCAGACAAGCAGCTTTTTCCCGTCCTGCGAAAGCTCGAAATAGTTCACGTCATTGGAGACGGTTTTCGCCTCGACGTCACGGGTTTTGATTTCCACGGCCTGAAGTCTGCGTTTCGGGTCCGGCGAAGCATCGTAGTCGAGGAAAAACAGGAATTTGTCGGAAGCTGACAGCCCGCCATAATTCCCCGCTGACAATGGAAGTTCATACACGCGATCTTGAATGCCTTCGAGATCAATCATCACCGGCGTCGATTTTTTCTCACCATCTTTTTTCGCGGCATCGTCAGTTTTCTTTTCATCTTTGACTGATTCAGCAGCGGCTGACACTTCGTCGGCTGGCTTAAAGTTGGACCGCAGCCCTTTGGTCAGCGCAATTTGAAAAATTTTAGTGGGTTTATCGAAAAACGGTTCCGGCGC
Source organism: Acidobacteriota bacterium (assembly GCA_035335845.1). Taxonomy (GTDB): domain Bacteria; phylum Acidobacteriota; class Blastocatellia; order Chloracidobacteriales; family Chloracidobacteriaceae; genus JACQXX01. The sequence continues at coordinate 1,834 of DAOQNB010000543.1, forward strand.
TCGTGGCCCCCAGGGACTGCCGACTGAAGACACAAATGAGCGATCCGAAAGGAAATACAGCCACTTCCCGTCAGGGCTCCAGGCCGGGCTGTAACTTTCAACCCGGTCACTGGTAATCGCGGTTGAGGTGCCATCCGCTGGACGATAGAGCCAGATTTGCGAAATGGTGTTTTCTGCAGCTCGCGAATAGGCCAGCCATTGACTATCCGGCGACCAGTTGAGGTCACCCAGTCCACCCGTGCCAGAGGTCGCAATGAGTTTGGAAACTTTCTTTTCTACATCCACCGCCCAAATCTGGTTGTTTTTGTCGGTGTAGGCAATCCACTTTCCATCGGGTGACGGCACGCCATCAAAGCGGAAAATTTTTCCATCACGGGTCAGGTTGGTCGGTTCACCAACGCCGTTGGCCGGGATTTTCCAGAATTCAAACTCTCCGGTCTGGTCAGATAGCGCAATCACTGAGTTGGCATCTCCTGCAAAACGGGCGTTGAGATAGCGAACACCTTCCTGGCGCGTCGCTTCGACAATTCGCCCTGGTTCTGCCGGTAGGACATAGACTCTGCCGCGAATCGTGGCCACGACTTTGTCACCCTTGGGCGAAAGATGGGCCGCCGTGAGGTAATCCATCGGTTTTTTGATCCAGCGTTCACGCATCTGATCAAAATCGGATGACAGCGTGATGGCCACTTCACGATCTTTTCCGGCTGCCAGATCAAACACGTGCAAATCCGCCCCCAACTGATACACCACATTGCCATTGTTCAACGCCGGGGATTTGACATCCCATTCTTTATGGAATGTGTGCTGTTTGAGGTCGCTGCCGTCATCCTTCATTGACCACAGGTTGAGAATCCCATCGCGGTCACTGACAAAATAGAGCCGACCATTCCACCACATCGGGTCGCGGCTGGTGCAGTCAAAATCAGCCGTCAGCGGTACGGCTTCGGCGGCGCCGTCAACAAATTTCCAGAGTTTTTCGACACTGCCGCCCTTGTAGCGTTTGGTGGCACTCCCCTGAAACGGCAATCGCGTGAAAAACAGCGTCTTCCCGGTTGCGTCATAGCACCCATCGCTGGCCTGACTGAGCGGAATCACCTTTTGAACCAGCGTCTGTGGATCCACCACGACCAGTTGCTGGTCGGGCAAGGTTGAAAACCGCTGGGTTCGATAGAGTACTTTTCCATCGGGCGTCCAGCCCATCACCGACGTCCGCGACCCATCGTAGGTCAGCCGTTTTGGCAGCCCACCAGCCAGCGGCATGACATAGACTTCGGTTGGGCCTTCATACTGACCTGAAAAGGCGACCCACTTGCCATCCGGAGAAATCGCCGCCTGGGTTTCGGCGCCCGGATGCGATGTCAACCGCTGAGCCTGTCCACCAGCCTGATTGACCTTCCATAAATCACCTTCGGCAGTGAAAACGATCTCATTCCCAGTCATAGCTGGAAATCGGTAGTACCCAATGTTTGACTGTGCGGCAACTGTCAGCGAACACAGGGCGGCTAAAATCAAAAGTGCCAGAAAACGCATGACCTTTCCTCATTTATATGTTGAGAGTTCCGCCTTGAGGCGGCGACGTTGTTGATTGGTTTCTTTTTTCAATCTTTTTCCGCCTGAAGGCGGGGCGTTCAACTTTTACAAATCATTTCTTGAGCCGAATTCGCAACCCAACCACAGCTTTGAGCTTTTCGGGTTCGGTCAGATTTCCATCCGGGCCCAGTCGGTCAAGCTGACTGTTGGCCAAAACGACATACTCGTTCCCAGCCATCGTCCCGGTCGTTGGAATGACAAAGTGTGGGTTCCGGGCTTCAAGAACCTCGGCTCGTTCAACCCGATTCAGTTTGGAGTTCAGATCAAAACGGATGACTCGATGTGGCTCAAAACTGTTTTGAACCGCAATCAGACTGCGATGATTGAGCGACAGGCCATCAATCCCGGCGACGGTCACGGTTTCAGGGTGTGCCAATCGGCTGAGTTTTTTAGTTACCACATCAACCAGGATGATTCCATCATATTGAGCCACAAAGAGTTGGTTACCATCGGGCGTCAAGGCCAGACCGTTTGGATAGATCAACTCAGGCGATTGTACAAACAGCTCCAGTTCACTTTTGCCAGGTCGAATCACGTATACCGAGCCAGTTTCGCTATCGGTCACAAAGGCACCACCCTGAGCATCCAGCGCCAGATCATTGAGAAAATGAGCGACCGGCTGATTTTTCAAGAGATACTTCTGAAGAAGTTTGCCGGTCCTCAAGTCATATTTAAAAATGCCGCCATCTTCCCGGAGTGGCGCGTCACCGCGTTTTTCATAGGCACTACACGCCCATAACCAGCGGCGTTTGGGGTCAACTTTGAGACCAATCACCGGACCCAGGCCATCCTGTCCTGATGGTACAAATTCGGTGGCTTTTCCGGCTTGATCAATTTTCAGGATTTTCCGCTTGTAAATGCTGCCGACAAAATAAACTCGATCAACCGGATCCCAGGTGATGCCCTCGGGAATCAAGTCTTTTTCGCCAATGGTGAAGGCTACTGATGCCTGGGAAACAGGCTTTCGGTTTTTTTCAAATGCCGCCACGACGGTTTGAAAGTCTGGATTGGGTTTGAGTGTCGCCAGATCAGCATCGGTTTCAAGTGGATACTCAACCTGCATTCCAGCCAACTGTTTCAACCTGGCCAGTGCGCCAGCAGTATCACCAACCTGCGTTTGCGCAACCGCCAGACGGTAGATAAACCGGGGATGGCTTGACCCAAGCTGCAATGCCCGCTCCAGGGCCTTTTGACCAGTTCGATAATCCTTTTCCTGTAAGCTTTTGCCAGCTACCTGATAGCACTCCATCGTGGTAACAAGTGGTTTATCACTTTGAAAACCATTGACATATGCGAAATTTGCTCCACCAGCTATTCCCAACAACAGGCTGATCCCGACACCCAAAGACAAAATTCTCATAGAGTTCAACAAAACAGAAGATCGGTTATAGGTGCGACGGTGGAAAGAAATGAATGAAGAATGATGAATTGAGAATGAAGAATGAAGAATGAAGAATGAAAAATGAAGAATGAAGAATGAAGAATG
>DAOQNB010000544.1:0-1397 GCA_035335845.1 Acidobacteriota bacterium
CTTCTGCCCCAAGCCCTGAGCCCGATGTCTTCTGCCCCAAGCCCGATGCCTTCTGCTCTTGCTTTCCTTGCGTCAAGAAAGATAAATTGCGCGACTCTAATTTCGCACTCAAATCATTCTATTTAGAAGGAAAGTCTGTATGCAGAACGCTGCCAATGGTGCTCGTCGTGTCGTGGTGACCGGGATTGGGCTGGTCACTGGAATTGGGAATACTCGCGAAGAAAACTGGACCTCAATGATGGAAGGCCAGTCAGGTGCTGGACCGATTACGCATTTTGACGCTTCAGGGTACCCGGTTCGGTTTGCCGTTGAAGTCAAAAATTTTGATCTGTCGAAATACTTTGATCATCGCGAACAACGACGCACGGCGCCTTATATTCATTATGCCGTGGCGGCTTCTGAAGAAGCCCTGGTAGATTCTGGTCTGCAGGTAACACCAGACAATGCGGAGCGCATCGGGGTCTATATCAGCAGCGGGATTGGTGGCTTTGGAATCATTGAACGTGAGCACTCCCGGTTGATGAAAGAAGGACCGCGTCATATTTCGCCATATTTTATGATTTCTTACCTGGTGAATATGGCTGATGGCTATGTTTCAATCCGGCATGGCTTAAAGGGCCCAAGTTCGGCAACCGCAACCGCCTGTGCAGCAGGGGTTCACGCGATTGGCGAGTCGTTCCGACTGATCCAGGACGGAGACGCCGATGTGATGGTGTGCGGCGGGTCTGAAGGCGCGATTACCCCCATGGGGGTTGGCGGGTTTAGCGCTGCCAAAGCCATGTCAACCAACAACGACAATCCAAAAGGTGCGTCACGCCCCTTTGACCTCAATCGCGACGGGTTTGTGCTCGGCGAGGGCGCCGGGATTATGGTGATTGAAGAATATGAGCATGCGCGGGCTCGCGGGGCCAAAATTTATGCCGAAGTGGTCGGCTACGGCATGAGCGCTGACGCCCACCACATCACGACACCTGCCCCGAACGGAGACGGCGTGTACCGGATGATCCGCAATGTGCTGCGCGACGCCCAGGTTGAACCCGAAGTGGTGGATTACATCAACGCCCACGGGACGTCTACGCCATACAATGACAAGTTTGAAACGCTGGCCATCAAGCGCGTTTTTGGCGATCACTCGTACAAACTGGCGGTGAGTTCGACCAAATCCATGACCGGACACGCGCTGGGGGCGGCGGGCGGCATCGAAGCCTGCTACACGGCACTCGCGGTCGAACGACAAATCCTGCCGCCAACGATCAACTACGAAACACCTGACCCGGAATGCGACCTGGATTATGTGCCCAATCGGCCACGCCCGGCGAAGATCACCTACGCCATGTCCAATTCCTCGGGCTTTGGCGGCACCAATGCCGGGCTGCTATTGAAACGGGTTGAATAAA
>DAOQNB010000544.1:1497-4907 GCA_035335845.1 Acidobacteriota bacterium
CCTTAAAACCTGAGCAGTTCCCATTCTCTCTGATGTCGATCAATATTCGGCGGTTCCAGGTTTTTAATGATGCCTATGGATTTGAGGTTGGAGACAGAGCGCTGCACCAGCTTGTTGAGGTTGTCAAAACTGTTTCAGGAGCAAAAGCATTCGAGTTGTTCAAGGCACATAATCTGGTGGTCTTTTATCCTCACACAGATGAATCTCAAATCAAGCACCTGGCTCAGGCAATCAAGAACCAGTTTCAGGCGCTGGCGATTCCTTTTCAGCATCCGGAAGTCAAAATTGAAGCAGGTATTCTAACAATCAGAACCGAATTTGCCACATGCCACGAGAAACCTATGACAGGTACAAGGTAAGATGCCTCCAGCCAATTACTTTCGGCAGTAACCATTGCCGTTAACCTTCACTGCTTTTCAGTTCATCCTTAAGAAATATGAACACTCAACAACAAGAAATCCTGAATCAGCTTGAGGAATTTGGCTGGCAAGTTGTAACCAGAGAAGAGGCACCCCTTGATTGGTGGGCTGATGAGATTTGGCTCCTGGCATCAATTTGGTCACCAACAGATTGTAAGATTTATATTACATTCCTGGTTGACCCAATGTGGGAAACTCCCCGTAAGAAATCTGAGGGAGTCTGGGCGGTAAAAGCTTCACTCGAACGCCCCACAGGCTACCAATGCCAGGCAACAGAAGTAGAAATAAGTTTGGGACGTGGGTGGAAGGAGAGATTGCCTGAATTCTTTGAGCACTTGTCGAAGTTCAGGTCAGCCTGAAAATTGCGATGTCAGGAATCATCAACTATTGGAATTGATCGCCTGACTATTGAGAAAACTATGAGTTTACTCCAAAAGTATCTGAATGAAGCGCTTGAATCAGGGTGATTCGTTGACGTGTATCGGGATAATCGCGATGATTCAGCCAGGTTTTGCCTGGATAGATAGCGGACCACAATTGAGTTTGGGAGCTTCACAGTAAACTCAAAGAGTTAAATTTTTGCGTATTTTCCAACATACAGGTGCATAAATGGAAAAATTTGATTGGTCACGAATAAATCACCTTCAACTTGGCAAATATGCTGAATACTTTGCCAAAATGCAGTTTGTGCTGCACGGTTATGATGTTTATTCTTCTGAGGTTGACGACCGAGGAATTGATTTTGTGATTCGCAAAAACCACGATTGCTATTATGATATCCAGGTCAAATCCGTGAGAGGATTTGGATATATTTTCTTTACAAAAGATAAATTTTCTCCACGACATAATCTGTTTGCAGTCATTGCAGTGTTTTTTAACGGAGCATTGCCACAACTTTATTTAATTCCTTCAACTGCCTGGCCTTCTGAAAACAAAGTTCTGGTCAGTCGTGATTATGAAGGAAAGAAAAGCAAGCCCGAATGGGGTATCCAGATTTCCAAGAAAGGGCTTGAATATTTGGAGCAATATGCGTTTGACCAGCGAGTAATGCAGTTGTAAATGCTGGTTGGTGAGTCAGGGATTCCCTCTTGAACCAAGCCCATCATTCAGGGATGATGAAATCCCTTCCGTTTCCCCAAAATTGATCTATGGAGTCCACTCAATATGGTTACTCCAGTCTCAAAAAATCTGCTCAAACATCTGCGTCCGTCAGACGTCCGAGGGCTTGCCCAACTGGCAACCCAGGCCACCACCAGCGTCACCCGCATTACCGAAGGAGTTCACCAGTCCGTGCTCAGCACGATGGGCTTTCCTGGCGGCAAAGAGCATGGGAAGACCCGTGGGTTCACTGGCCTGATTTACAAGAGCATTCACGGTGTCACCAATCTGGTCGGCAAAAGTGTGGATAAGGTCCTGGAGAGCCTTCAGCCGCTCCTTGAAACCCCGGAAGATGACAAACCTGGAACGCCCCAGCGCGAAGCGGTACTTGCCGTCCTCAATGGCGTAATGGGTGACAGACTGGTTGAAAGTGCGAGCCCGTTTGCCATTCCAATGACAATGAATTATCAAGGCAACGCACTGAGCTGGAAGGACTTGCCGTCAATGTCCGAAGCAACGGGCAAAGTGCTGCTTCTGATTCACGGGTTGTGCATCAATGATCTGGCCTGGCACACTGAAATCAAAGGTCACCGGGTTGATCACGGCGAAGAACTGGCAACCGCACTGGGCTACACGCCGGTTTACCTGCGGTACAACTCAGGTTTGCATATTTCGCAAAATGGGCGTGAACTCTCCGCTCAGTTGGAACAACTGGTGAAATACTGGCCCAAACCGGTTGAAGACCTCACGGTGGTGGGCTTCAGTATGGGCGGGTTGCTCATCCGAAGCGCTGTTCACTATGCCAGACAAGAAAATCTGAACTGGCCGAATCATCTGAAAAACATTGTGTTTCTAGGAACTCCGCACCACGGCGCCCCATTGGAACGAGCCGGCAACTGGGTAGACGTCATTTTGGGAAGCACGCGTTACACCCGACCGTTTGCCCGGCTGGGCCAGTTGCGAAGTGCCGGGATTACTGATTTGCGCTATGGGCACGTTGTGGATGAAGACTGGCAAGGCCACGACCGATTTCACCGCAAACCTGATTCCCGTCAGATTGTGCCCTTGCCTGAAGGTGTGCGGTGCTTCACTGTCGCCGCGACCATTGCCGCCAAACGGAGCAAGCTGGCTGACCGCCTGATTGGTGATGGACTGGTACCACTCCATAGCGCGATGGGCCACCACACAGACCCGCAGCGAACGCTGGCATTTGCCAAAGAGGCACAATTTATTGTGTACCATACCAGCCATCTGAAGTTGCTGAGTTGCCCGACAGTCACCCGACAGATGGTTCACTGGCTGACACCGCCGTCACTGGATAAAATGACTGATGATTCGTTTCAGAATGGCTGAACTCCTTGATGTTCAGCAACTTGCACAACTGCGCTGGAACTTTCGCACCGAAGACGGCGAAATCCCCAAAGTGTCGCTTGAAGCCTTTGTGGATGCCTATAGCCGATGGTTTCGAGAAGGGCTGGATGCCGGGAAGCGGGTTCACTGGGTGGCGGATGATTCCGGAGTCATTGTTGCCACCGCAACCGTGGTTCTGGTGGAAATGGTACCACGGCCCTGTCGGGTAACCGATCAGTTCGGCTACCTGACTGACACCTACACTGTGCCGGAGTATCGAAATCAGTCGCTGGGAACGAAACTCATTCAGCAGGTGATTGAATGGGCCAAAGAACGCGACCTGGAATTGCTTCTGGTGTGGCCGAGCGAACGTGCCCAGTCGTTCTATGCCCGGCTTGGATTTACCAGTGACGGGTCACCCGACACATTGATCCTGCGCCCGTTTGAGTAAGAAGTCAGGGGTAAAAACAATGATTCCTTCAGATGAACAACTCCGAAAAATTGAGAGGGGAGTAAAATTTGGCCCATTTCGAACCCCTCATT
>DAOQNB010000545.1:0-4888 GCA_035335845.1 Acidobacteriota bacterium
CCGGAACCCGGAACCCGGAACCCGGAACCCGGAACCCGGAACCCGGAACCCGATGTTTTCTTCATTCTTCATTCTCAATTCTTCATTCCCAAATCCTTCACTTCTGACAAAATTTCGACACTGACCTGGATCCCGACTTCTTCAATCATATCAGCAAGATACAGCCAGTAACTACAAGCTCTTGCAGCGTGTGGTGGGCTTGGGTATTCTTGCGCGTTTCTTACACATTCTTGGGCCTGGGGTTGAGGGCCTGGGGCTTGGGGGAAATACAATTTTTTCAATCAATTCGCCGTTTTCCAACCTTCGTTGGTGTGTTGAAACTGGCATTCCACCTCGTGGATTTGGCTGCATTCCCCTGCCCTATTGCGGCACGGTAGTTGCCTGTTCAACAGGCAGTCACTTAACTTTCAGACCAGGAAATTGAATTCATGACCACTTCAAGCTTGCCCCCACACCTCAAGTGCCTTGCCATTGGTGGCGGCACTGGCCTTTCCACGTTGCTGAAAGGATTAAAACATTATGTGTTGTCTGATGGGGAGCAGGCAGCAACCCGGTCACATATTCTTGATTCCCTGACGGCGGTGGTCACAGTAACCGATGACGGAGGAAGCTCTGGGCGACTCCGTGAAGAATTCCAAATCCTCCCGCCGGGCGACATCCGCAACTGTCTGGTGGCACTGTCTGAGGACGAATACCTGCTCTCACAACTGTTTCAATATCGCTTTCCTGGCGAAGGCAATATCCGGGGGCACAGCTTTGGCAATCTTTTTCTGACGGCTCTGACCGGGGTCACGGGTGATTTTGTCAAAGCGGTCAAATTGACTAGCGAAGTCCTGGCCATTCGCGGAAATATCGTCCCGTCAACCACGACTGATGTCGCGCTGGTGGCCGAACTTGAAGACGGGCGCATCATCCACGGCGAAAGCAAAATCACAGCGGCTGGCGGACGGGTTCGCCATATTCGATTGGAGCCTGAAACCTGTCAGCCATTACCGGAAACCCTCGACGCCATCCGTGCCGCCGACATTATCACGCTTGGCCCAGGGTCGCTCTTTACCAGCATCATTCCAAATTTGCTGGTTCACGGTGTGTCCGAAGCCATTGCCCAGTCCAAAGCCCTCAAAGTCTATATTTGCAATATTATGACTCAGCCGGGTGAAACTGATCACTTTTCGGTCAGTAACCATATTGAATGGCTGTTGCGCTACATACCCGCCGGGGCACTCGATGTGGTACTGGTCAATAACACTCCGGTACCCCCCGACGTCGCAGCCAAATACCGCGAAGAGGGCGCCCAGCCGATTTACCTGCGGATGGCTTCAGAATTGCGCAATGGAAAGCCCGGCCCGGCCCTGCTGTCAGTGGCTGGCTCGGAAACAACCTCGACTTCGATCACCGTTTGCGGAAAACGAATTCCGGTGCTGGCCTCCGACCTGCTTGAACAAAGCGAACTGGCTCGCCACTGCCCTACCAAACTGGCTCAAGCGGTGTTTACCGTTTATCAACAAACTGTGTCCCAACGACGCAAAGCCCGGACGCTGAAAGTGACAAGGTGACAATATAAAACACAACCTGATTGGTCACCTTGTTATACTGATTTGCAATAAAATGAAAACAGTCAAGTAATTCAATCAAATAAACTTAGTGAACTACTGACTACTGACCACTGACTACAAACTGATATTAGGTCACTATGCACTCTCCACACATTCTCATTATGGCGGCTGGATTAGGAACCCGGATGAAATCCCGTCGGGCCAAGGTCCTGCACGAACTTGCTGGACGCAGCCTTCTGGGTCACGTTTGCCACACAGCCATTGATCTTTCCCCAGTTCAACTCATTCTGATTGTCGGACATCAGGCCCAGGCAGTCGAAGCCAAAATCCGCCAGGAACTTCAGCAATTTGCACCTGACATCGAGCAAAAAACAAAACTGGAATTTGTGCTCCAGACCGAACAGCGTGGCACCGGGCATGCCGTACAAATGGCAGAACCCGTGCTGGCCGGTCAAAATGGAACGGTACTGGTTTTGTCAGGTGATGTGCCACTGGTCCGTCCCGGCACGTTGCGGCGACTGCTGGAAGTTCACGCTGAAAACAACTTTGCGGCGACGGTGCTCACAACCGATATTCCCGACCCAACCGGATATGGCCGGATCCTACGCGAAGCCGACGGGACCTTTAGCCGCATCGTTGAGCACCGCGATGCGACCCCTCAGCAACGAACTATTCCTGAAATCAATTCCGGGATTTACGCCTTTGAAATCAATCTGTTACTCCCAGCTCTGGCTCGATTGTCACCAGCCAATGCACAGGGTGAATATTATCTGACCGATGTCCTGGGTCTGCTCAAATCTGACGGGCATCGGGTCGGAATTGTGCTGCATTCACCACCGGAAGAAGTTCTTGGAATTAATTCCCGAATTGAACTGGCCGAAACCGGCGCCCGACTTCGTCAGGAAACGCTCCGCCACCTGATGCGCCAGGGCGTCACAATTGTGGACCCAGCCAGTACGTTCATTGATGCTGATGCCCAAATCGGAATGGATACCGTGATTTACCCAAATGTCACGATTGAGGGCCCGACCATCATCGGTGAAGAGTGCGTGATCAATCCGGGTGCCCGGCTGGTCAACGCCAGATTGGGAAACAAGGTGACCGTTCGCGATTATTCGCTGGTATTTGACAGCACACTGGAAGACAACACGTCCGTTGGCCCATTTGCACATTTGCGGATGGGTGCCCAGATTGCGTCCAATGCCGTAGTTGGAAACTTCGTCGAAGTTAAAAAATCAACACTCGGTCCGGGCAGTAAAGCTATGCATTTAACCTACTTAGGCGATGCCACCATTGGAAGCAAGGTAAATATTGGTGCCGGAACCGTTACCTGTAACTATGATGGCAAGAACAAACACGCCACCATCATTGAAGATGGCGTGAAAATTGGAAGTGATACCATGCTCGTTGCCCCCGTCCGAGTCGGAAAGAACTCAGTCACCGGAGCTGGCTCGGTCGTAACGCGGGATATTCCGGATCACAGCCTCGCTGCTGGCGTACCAGCGACGGTGAAAAAAACATTCCCCTCTGATCCGCTCGCAGGTGAACACTCTCAGACAAAGGATTGATTTTTATGCGCAGGTACAACTCGTTTGTACAGTCAAAGCTTATGTCGGCAGAAGATGTGGCGGCACAACTTCCAGCCAAAAGCACGATTGGCACGAGTGGTTTTACCACTGCCTATCCCAAACTGATTCCTGGTGCTTTTGCTAAACGCATTGAAGAAGAATCAAAAGCCGGTAAGGAATTTTCATTCAATCTCTATACCGGTGCCTCCACTGGTGAAATGATGGATGGCGTTCTGGCGCGCACTGGCGCCATGAAAAAACGACTTCCCTTCCAATCCACACCGGATGTTCGAGATCGAGTCAACCATGGGGACATTGAATTTCTCGACATGCACCTCAGCCACGTCCCACTCTATATCGAGCATGGTTTTCTGGAACCAATTGATGTGGCCATTGTCGAAGCCGTGGATGTGACCGAAGATGGTCGCATTTACCTCACCACGTCATCCGGAATGAGTCCGACCTTCATTCACTATGCCTGGAAGGTCTATATCGAACTCAACGAACATCATCCGCTTGAACTCAAAGGGTTTCACGACATTTACATGCCGGAACTCCCACCACACGGCAGGCCGATCCACATCACCAACGTGGATGACCGGATCGGAGTGCCTTACGTTTACTGCCCGCCTGAAAAAATAGCTGGCATCGTGCTCACCAATACCCCTGACGAACAGCACGACTTTAAACCGGCGGATGAAACCTGTATTCGAATTGCCAACCATGTGCTCGAATTTCTACAGCACGAAATCCGCAAAGGTCGTATCCCCAAATCTTACCTTCCCTTTCAGTCTGGTGTCGGAAACGTGGCCAACGCGGTGCTGGCTCAAATGGCCCGGAGCAAACATGTTTCCCGAATTCAGATGTATACCGAGGTCATTCAGGATTCGATTTTTGATTTGCTGGATGCTGAGAAACTGGACTGTGCCTCAACCTGCGCCCTGACTTTTTCACGTGCGGGTGAAGAGCGCTTTTATCGTGAAATCAACGAGTTGCGGCAGAAATTCATCATCCGCCCGCAGGAAATTTCAAACAACCCGGAAGTTATCCGCCGCATGGGCATTATTTCCATGAATACGGCACTTGAAGTTGATATTTTCGGCAACGTCAATTCCACCCACGTTATGGGTAGCAAGATGATGAACGGCATTGGCGGCAGCGGCGATTTTACCCGCAATGCCTATATCTCGATCTTTATGACCCCATCGGTGGCCAAACGCGGTGCAATTTCAGCCTTTGTGCCAATGGTGTCACATACGGATCACACCGAACATTCAACCCAAATCATTGTATCTGAACAAGGTTTGGCCGATTTGCGCGGACTGGCTCCATACCGGCGGGCCCAAACTATCATTGACAAGTGTGTTCACCCGGACTATCGCGACGAGCTGCGTGACTACCTCGAACTCGCCCGCCGCAATGCCCCTGGAAAACACACACCACTCGACCTCAGACATTCCTTTGACTGGCACATCCGGTTGATGGAAACCGGGACGATGAAGATGTCGGGCTGAAGAAACCAGGGCTCAGGGCTTAGGGCTGAAGACTCGCAAGCTCGGGGCTGAAGTAAGCGGGCTGAAGAAACCAGGGCTCAGGGCTTAGGGCTGAAGACTCGCAAGCTCGGGGCTGAAGTAAGCGGGTTTAATACCCCGAGCCCGCTTTCTTCAGCCCGACTTTTTCAGCCCGACTTCTTCAGCCCTGGTTTCTTCAGCCCTGGTTTCTTCAGCCCGACTTCTTCAGCTCTGGCTAATGCCGTCAAATGTT
>DAOQNB010000546.1:0-4873 GCA_035335845.1 Acidobacteriota bacterium
CCGTGATGAATTCCCTCGAAACAGATTGGGAATTCAGAATTTCAGCCTGCGAAGCAGGTGGTAGACAGTAGCCCCCGGTGCAACTGGGGGATCAGTCGGTCGTTCCCCCAAACCTGCGCAGCAGGTGGCAGAGTGTTTCCGAGGAAGTTCACCGCCATCGGGGATTGGACCAGTAACGGCACGTGACCTGGAGGGTGTTGGGTTCGTTCTGTCACCTGCTGCGCAGGTTGGGACGTGGCGGCATTTGATTCCCCCGGTTGCACCGGGGGCTACTCTCTGTGACCTGCTTCGCAGGCCGGAAGCCCTAAAGCTCCAACTCACACCGAAGAACCCGTCACGGAAAAATTTACAGAAGGAAATCTTTTAGCCTCAAGCAACCAGCAGTGTCAGGCTCGCCATCAGTACCCGCGATTGCTGCCTTTTACATGATTCAGAAATTAAGTTGCTGATAAGATTGTAGTTTCTGGTATTTTTCAGCTTGATCGTCTCAATCTGAAACAGTATTGTCACTTGCCGTCTCTTTCCAAATCCTGCGCAAAAAACAAATCAACTCGTGAGGACCCATGCTGAAATCATTTCGCAGTCTCTATGTTTGTTTCATGATCGTCGTGGCCGTGATGGCCTCATTTATCGCGATTCCGGCTACTCAAGCACACCCAAAGTCACCTGAGTCTCATTCTTTATATAGCCATCTGAATTCAAGCCCAGATTTGACACCTCGGATAGCAGCGCCTCAAACCACAACGCTGCTCAGTGAAGGGTTCGAAAATGGAACCAAGACCAGCTACCCAACCGGCGCCGTGACCCTGACCTCGGGGTCCTGGACGCTCAACAACGCCCTGATCGGAGATACAGCGGCAGACCCCAAAACAGGAACGAAAAGCCTTCGAATCTGCAACCTGGGTAAAGCCACGATGAATTTTAATGTGACGGGTCCAGGAACCCTTGCCATTAAGCATGCCAGGCACGGGACCGATCCGCAGGCAAGCTGGGAATTGTGGTCTTCGACCAACAATGGTGGAGCCTGGACCAGAGTTGGGGTTCCGATGACCGCCTATCAGACCTCCCTGGGAACGGCTTCATTTCCGGTTAACATCAGCAGCCAGGTCCGCTTTGAAATCCGGAAAACCACCGGGAATACAGATTCCAGCCGGTTAAACTTTGACGACATCACCTTTACCCGCGGTACAAATTCTGGATCCCAGGCACAGCCGAAAGGCAAGTAGCGGTTCACAGTCATCCTTCCTGGAAGCAATGGCCCTGTTCAATCGCGGCATAAGTGCTCAGCGATTGAACAGGTGCCAATCAGGTGGACACTTCCCGCCAGTTGTTACAGCAATGTTGCGTTGCTGGTCACCAGCTACACACCTGGAGATAAACACAACTCCTCCATCACTTTACGAATAAGAATCTTTCGTTGAGACTCATTGCGCAATCAGTGAGCACTTCAGAAAACGGCATTTGAGCCTCGTGGCATACGGCTTGCTCTAAGGAAGATCACAACAACCACACGTTTTACCTCCTGTCTATTTATTCCAAGCCGCAAGCTAAAACCAGGCACGTTCGCGAGGAGCTATGCTGAAATCATTTCGCAGTTTTTATTTTTGTCTTATGATCGCGGTGGCCGTGATGGCCTCATTTATCGCGATTCCTTCTTCCCAGGCCCACGAAAAGGCACCACGCTATAAATACTCACTGTCCAACGATGAGCCCGCTTCAGATGTGAAACCGTTTGAAGCCGGAGAAATCCAGTTCATCGAACCCGATTCAGTCCCTGACCTGGTGCCGGGAATGGATTATGTGACCCGTCAATCCACCACGACCCTGGCTGAAGGGTTTGAAGGTGGCACCAAAACCAGCTACACCACGGGTTCTGTGACCCTGGGCACGGGTTCCTGGACGCTCAACAACACCCTCATCGGAGATAGCTCAACCGACCGCAAAGTTGGCACCAAGAGCGCCCGTGTGCGCAACCTGGGCAAGGTCACGATGAACTTCAATGTGACCGGCGCTGGAACGGTAACCGTCAAACACGCCAAATTTGGAACCGACGCCAATGCCAACTGGGAACTGTGGTATTCGACCACCAGCGGCTCAAGCTGGACCAAAGCTGGAACCACCGTCACCACCAGCAGCACGACCTTGCAGACGGCTTCATTTGTGATCAACACAACCAGCACGGTGCGGTTTGAAATCCGCAAAACGACAGGAAACAACGATTCCAGCCGGCTGAACTTTGACGACTTCACGATTTCAAGCAACACAACACCGCCTCCGCCATCCGGCTGCACAACAACGGCAATCACGTTGCCGGCGACCATCAATGGCACGATTGCCACGACGGATTGTTTGCTTTCCGATGGCAGCTATGCCGACAAGTTCTCATTCACCGGCTCAGCCAATCAATCAGTCACCATCACTCACGATGGCACCGGGTTTGACGCGTATCTGATCGTCGAAGGACCAAACAGCTATCGCCAGGAAGATGATGACAGCGCGGGCAATACCGATTCGAAACTGGTTTTGACCTTGCCGACAGCCGGAACTTACACCATTACGGCGACAACCTATGATCCAAATAAGACTGGCAGTTACACCCTGACCGTGACGACGGGCACGACTCCGCCACCACCGCCGCCACCAACATCGAGCAGCCGCCATTTAGCGTTGGGTAACCCATCAGGCGCTACCGCAGATGTCAACAACTTTACCAATTACCTGATGGAGAAAACGCAATATGTCCTTAGCTACCACCGAGACAAACGTACCGCCAACTGGGCAAGCTGGAACCTCACCATTGCCGACCGTGGGAGCGCACCTCGCCAGGATGATTTCCGGGAAGATCCCACTCTCCCTGCAGGTTGGTACCGAGTCCAGAGCGCAGCGTTTGGAACGGTCAACGGCACCAGCTATGACCGAGGCCATATGTGCCCTTCGGCAGATCGAACTGATACAGTCCAAAATAACAGCGCGACGTTTTTAATGACCAACATGATGGTCCAGTCGTCAGACAACAACCAGGGTCCGTGGAACAACCTGGAATCCTACACCCGCGATCAATTGTTGAACGGCACCAACGAAGTCTACATCATCTGTGGCGGCGCTGGTTCAAAGGGAACGCATCCAACCAATGGTATGAATATCCCGGCCCGCACCTGGAAAGTCATCGTGATCCTGCCTGCCGGCGACAACGATGCCAGCCGCGTGACGACCGCCACCCGCGTGATTGCCGTCAATATGCCCAATGATGCCGGTATCCGAACTGTTGATTGGAGAACCTATCGCGTGTCGGTTGACAGCATTGAAGCCCTGACCGGGTTTGATTTCCTGTCAAACGTCCCAGCCAGCATTCAGAGCACGATTGAATCCCGCGTGGACAACCAATAAGCCAGTTCGGCGCTGACCAAACAAGTTCCTCGCCCGAATGCAAAGCCTGTTTCCAAAATGGAGACAGGCTTTTTTCTTTGGGAAGGTTCAATTTTTTCGTGTGTTTCGTGAGTTTGGTCAGTAAAGTACCTCAAAAATTTCCAAACACACTTTGGGGTTTTTCATTCTTCACAAATTTTCAGAAAGAGGTCTCCGACATGGGTACAGTCGAAAACAAACAACTTTTGCAAAATATTTTTTCAGAAATCTCTCACGGAGATGCCCGGCCATTTATCGAAGGACTGGCAGATGATGCCAGATGGACGCTGATTGGGTCCACCAACTGGTCCCGAACATTTGAAGGAAAACGGGCTATTTTGACCGAACTCCTGATGCCGTTGGGTGTCAAACTGGCCAATCCGATCCAACTGACCGCCTATCGGTTTATTGCGGAAGATGATTTTGTCGTGGTGCAAGCCCGAGGCACCAACAACACAACCAAAGATGGAAAACCTTATAACAACACCTACTGCTTTGTCTTTCACCTGGCTGATGGCAAAATCCAGGAAGTGACGGAATACGCTGATACTGAACTGGTTACCTCAGCCCTGGGGTAATTAATACCAATTTGGGCTGAGGGTATCGGGCTAAGGGCTAAGGGCTAAGGGAAATACAACTTTTTCAATAATTTAGCCTCGCCGTAATACGATAACTTCATTGCAAAATGGTATAAGCATAGCGCGACGAGGTTTCCCCTTACCGGAACAAAGGCTCGGCTGGTTTTTTTGGAGGACTGTCACATGATGACCTTTCAAATTCGCTCCGAGTCATTCCCAAAACGATGTGAAGTCTGCCACCAGACCGATGCTTTTGTTCCGGGGATGAACTATTGTGCCCGCTGTTCCCAACCAGCGTTGAATCAATCAAAACTCGTGCCCTTGAAGGTGACACAGCCCAACAAACCGTTTCTTTCAAGACGAACCATTTTCACTTTGACCCGGATTGTATGTTGTTTGGGATTTATTCTTGCTGGCGCTGCTGGGTGGGGGTATTTGACCTATCAAAAGCGCGCCAATACCCGTAATGCTGTGTCTGTCATGGATAGTCATTACTGGCTTCAAAAGACGTATTCTGAACAATTTCGAGGCAGACAATACACCAGCAGGCCGGATTATGTCTTCCCGCAAAATTCTAATCGCTTCTTAACCGGGCAACTATTCACCTGCCGGGTTTTTGATACTCCGAGCGAACGCAAAGAACACGAACAGGGCCGATATGATGGCTACCAGATAAAATTTTTCCTCATCAATGACGGTGGGAAATCTCATTTTTGCACCGTTATGTTTCCGATCCGACCGGATGGTATTTTCCAAACTGGCACTGATTGCTTTTACATTGATGACACTGGGGTGTTACGGCATTCGGGGAATCCAAAAGTTCTGGCCCACGCTGGAAGCCCCGAATACACTGAAGGTTGGTAGTCAGCAACGACCGTTTCTTCCGCTGG